>WRGS01000225.1 GCA_009787075.1 Paludibacter sp. | reverse complement strand
TTTTTACATTTTATATCCTTGTCGGACGATTATATCGTTTAATTTGCAATCTTCTGTTTTGCTGTCCGCCACGCCGTTTCCCGCTTGCACACAACTCTTAAATATGCGCAAAATACAACATTTTTATTAATTCCGCAAAATATTTTAAAAATGTTTTTCTATAAATGCCGAAGAACGATTAAAAATTTTACCTGCGTTTATTTCCCAAAAACTGTTCAACTTTTATTTTGCGCTGCAACTGCATTAATCCGTAAAACAGCGATTGCGGACGCGGAGGGCAGCCCGGAATAAAAACATCAACAGGAATAATTTCGTTCGCTCCTTTTACAACGTGGTACGAATTCAGAAACGGACCTCCCGAAATTGCGCAGCCGCCCATTGCCACAACATATTTCGGCTCCGACATTTGGTCATATACGCGGCGCAAAAGCGGTGCCATTTTATGTACAATAGTTCCTGCAACAATCATCAAATCTGCCTGACGCGGTGAATTGCGCGTAACTTCCATTCCAAAACGGGAAATATCGTTGTGAGCCGCCGCCGCTGCCATAAATTCTATTCCGCAGCAGGAAGTTGCAAAAATCAGAGGCCACACCGACCCTGCCCGTCCCCAATTAATTGCGTGGTCAAGGGTGGTCAGCACTATATTTACGCCGCCCGCTTTCAGTTCTTCAACATAATTTTCGAGATATTGATTATCGTTAAATTCCTCGTAAGGTATGCTTTTTATTTTCGGTTTCATTATTCAAATATTTCAGGTTTCAAGAATATTTTCTGTTTTTTTTAAAAAAAATCGTAATTGGATTTATTCCCATTTCAACACATTTTTTCGCCACGCATACGCCAAGCCCAAAGCCAAAACGGCGATAAAAAACACGATGCTGATAATGCCAGCCCAGCCGAGCGTACGCACAACGGTTGCCCAAGGGAAAAGGAACAGCGTTTCGACATCAAACATCAAATACAAAATAGCGTACAGGTAATAGCCTGTTTTAAACTGAATCCACGAACTGCCCCGCGTTGGTATGCCGCATTCGTATGGTTCGCCTTTTTGGTCGTTGTTTGAACGCGGAGCAAGCAGCAGAGAAATGCCAGCACCGCCAATAAAAAGCACAAGCCCTGTGAGAAAAACAGTAAGAAAAAGTGTGGAATTATCCATTTTTTTACAATTATTTAATATTACAAAAAAACAAATTGTTTTATAATAATCTTATTTTCAGGTAATTATAAAATTATTTGTTAAAATAAAATATTCTAAAAAATATTTTTGCAAAATAACAAAAAAAAAATGAATTTTCTATGATTTTTAAAGAAATAATTTTTGGAAGGGTGTAAAGTAAATTTTTATTAAAATTTTTTTAACAAATAAAATCCTTAATCAATATTTCAGCGATTTTAAAATCTGCGGGTTTGGTAATTTTTATGTTTTCGGTATTGCCGCAAGTTAGAAAAATTGCTTGTCCGATATTTTCCACAACAGAAGCATCGTCTGTAAAACGCTGTTCAAATGGTTGATTATATGCACGTTGAATTATTTTTTGTTGAAAAATTTGCGGCGTTTGCACCCTTACATAATTTTTACGTTCCACCGCATGATTTTCATTTCCTTTAACAAAACGGAGGCTTTCGGCAATTTGCATAACAGGAATCGCCGCACCAAATCGTTCTGCCGCCGAAAAACATTCATCAATAGTTTGAGTTGAAACCATCGGACGCACGCCGTCGTGAACCGCAACAAGTTCTGTGTCGGCATATTGCAAACCATTTTTTACAGAATAAAAACGTTCCGCTCCGCCACCAACAATTGTGTGTGAAATAAGAAAATTGTGTTTCTCGCACAAATTTTTCCAAAAAACAATTTGATTTTCGGGTAAAACAAGTACAATTTTAATTGTTTTATCGTAATTATAAAACGTTGAAATTGTGTGCATTAAAATCGGTTTTCCGCCAATTTCAATAAACTGTTTCGGAATTTCGACACACATTCTCGTGCCTTTGCCTCCTGCTACTATAATTACCGATTTTGTCATTTTTAAAAAAAATATTAAATTTCACTTTTTAAATCCAATTATCTCGGCTGTCTTCCGCCACCCATTGGCGGCATTCCTGCAGGCAAACCAAAACGGTTGTCTTGCTGCGGTTGGCTATATCTGCTTGCTTCTGATGACGACATTCCTGCAAAACGATTGAATTTATACGAAAAACTTAACATTACATACGATTGCAGCGTATTGTAACTTGTGTTTTGAATATAATTGTCGCCGATTGTTTGGCGGATATTCAGCCGTTGCTGCAAAATATCAAACGCTTTGAGCGTAACAACAGCCGCGCCTTTGAAAAGGTCTTTGTCGAGCGATGCGTTCCAAATTACTTCTTTTTGGTCGAAATCGGCACTGTAACCATTTCGAGTGGTATAGTTAATGTCGGAAGAAAGCGTAAATCCCCACGGCAAACGGAAAAGCACACTTCCGCCAGCCGACCAGTCGTATGTTTCAGTATTGCTTTGGGCATTCATATTGCTTCGCGAATTGGAATATTGCAGCCCGCCGTTTGCACCAATTTCCATAAAATTGTTTGTAAAAGTAAGCGAAATTCGCTCGCCAACGCCAAAACGCTGACTTTTACTCAAATAACCAAGCGGTAAAAAATTTTGAGAAATACTGTCTGTATTAATATCTTTATGCTCATTGTCGTTATATCCGTACTGTTTGTTAAAATTCACATTTGTATTTGTATTAAATTGTAAAAATTTTTTTACAAGCGGCGTGTTAAAATTCACATTTGCCCCGCTAGAAAATGGCAACTGTTTTTGTCCATTAACAGTTTGAGACAAACGTTTGCCTGTTGCGTCATAAATTGTATTATTCAATAAAGCGTTTTGCGTCAAATTGGCAAACATCATTGCAGAAAAAGAAGAAAATGTGTTTTGATTGAACGCGCTGTAAAACAGGCGGAAATTGTGTGCAAAGGCTGGTTTCAAGTTAGGATTGCCAACTGTTTCGCTCATCAAATCGGAATTATCCTTAACAGGCTGCATTTGGTCGATAGTCGGCTGTTGAGTGCGTCCCGTATAGTTGATTCGCACAAATTTTCTTTTTTCAAAATTATATTGGAAACGAAAATTTGGCGCAAAATTGACAACCGAATTGCTAAATTCCCGTGTGCCGTAACTGTATGTTTGCGATGGTTCAACTTTTATTCCTGCGGTTAAATTATACAGTTTTTGAGTAAAACGATAATTTAATTCAAATCCCTCAGTAAAGAAATTTGTACGGAAATCATTGCTGTATTCTGAATCAAAAATTGAATAATTATTCAAACTGTCTAACCGGTACTGATTTTTGTGCGACTGATTAAAATTTCCACCAAAACGGGCAACAATTTCAAGCAAATTATTGACCGACCACAGCGGCTCAACCCACGAAAGCCTGACATCAAAGTTTTGACGGCTGGACGAATTATTTGTTTTTTGATTTATATTATTATCTGTTAAATATTTATTTGTTTGAATATTAATATTTTCGCGGTCTGTTTGCGTAAAACCAAAAGTTATTTGTGCAGAAAAAGTTCTTCCTTTTTTGTCAAATTTATGGCTGTAAATAGTTCGTAAATTTGCACCGTAAGTTGTACTTTCGCCGTGATTTGTGGTTCTGCCAAGCGAAGTTGTGTCGCTTGCGGTGAGATAAGAAAAATCGTTGCTGTTGTCAATATATGTTTTACTTATATTAAAATCGGGGCGGAAAATGAAAGTATTCGCAGAGTCTGGCTTCCAATCCGCTTCAAAACGAACATTTGTTCGCCACATATTATTTACATTGAAATTTTTCGAGTTGTTGTAATAGGTTACCGTATCCAAATAAGTTGTGCGCTTTGTTTCATTGTCCTGAGTATTGCGCGTGTGGCTGCCCGAAACATCGCCGCCTATTGTCAGTTTCGGATTCACAACTCCGCTTAAATTATATCCAAGATTTTGATTTTCGGTAATTCCCGTATTCATATTAAAACCGCCGCGTCCGCGCGAACTCCGAGATGTATTTACGTTATTTCCGCCTGCAGTAAGAGTTTGCTGATAATCGCCGTTTATCATATTTAAAAATCCATTTATATCGTAACGAAATTCACCATCATCAACATCTGCGCCTGCACCTGCGGTAATATTTCCAAACTGCCCCTTTTTGCGGTTTTTCTTAAAAGTCAGATTTATAATGCGTTCGGTGTCATCATCTTCAAAGCCGGTCAGTTGCGCCATTGTTGATTTTTGGTCAAGCACCTGAATTTTTTCAATCGCATCGGCAGGAATATTTTTAGTTGCCATTTCGGGGTCGCCTACAAAGAATTTTTTGCCATCAACGCGAATATTCTTAATTTCTTCTCCATTGACAGTAATTTTTCCATCTGCGGTAATTTCCACGCCCGGAAGTTTTTTCAAAAGGTCTTCTACAACAGCATTTTCATTGGTTTTAAACGCTGCTGCATTATATTCGAGCGTATCGCCTTTGACAGTCATTTGCGCTGCCGTTCCTTGCACAACAACTTCTTTGAGCATGCGGGCATCTTCCACAAGATTAAACGCTTTGAGCGCAACATTTTTGCCAGCCAATGTAACAGTTACAGATTGAGTAACATAACCAATAAAACTCACTTCAACAATATATCGTCCGTCAGGAATTTTTGTTAAACTGAATTCGCCTTTGTCGTCTGTTTGAGCGCCGCTAATGTAAGCAGAATCCTTTGCCGCCATCAAACGCACGCCTACACCTTCCATTGCCCCGCCGTTGGTTTGGTCGAACACGGAAGAAGAAATGCTGTATTGCGAAAACGCATTTAAAGATAGAACAACCGCAGAAATAAGCAGAAAAATTTTACGATTCATAAAAATTTATTTTTAAACATAAAAACTAATACCCAAAATTTAATTTAAAATTGACTGTGAAATTAGAAAATTTAATTTATAGATTGCTTCCTGCTTTGCAGTTCGCAATGACGCATTGCTCTTGGGTTTAACGTCATTGGTAGCGATAACAAAACAATCCAAAAGAAAAACCACAAAAATAATGCAAATAAATTAATCTCTTAAAAAATTTTTACACAGTCATTGTTTTGACAATAAACGAATTAAAAGGTTTAATATTTTATTCAATTTAAAAAAAGTTCAGGGCGAAAAGCACGAAAGGTGAAATATGCACGTTTTACCGCATTTGCAATGCGGATAGTTTTAGTATCAGGATTTTTAATCCGATTTTTGATTTTTCGCATAGTACCGCCACAGGCTTACGCCTGCTGTTATTCACATAACGCCCTAACGGGCTAATGAAAAAATAAAAATTATTCATCTTTGCCCGTTATGACAATAAATTAATAACCGTATGTGAAGCGCAGCGGAACTTACGGAAAAAAACACAGAGAATTGCCAAACAAGGTACACACAATCAGTTAGTTGCCTGCAAAGGCGAATATTTCACCCTCGTAAAAAATCAGTCGAAACTCGTAGAACCACTTTTTTTACTATCTTTGCAAAATAAAGTTGCAGTGAGTAATTTGAATAACTGTAATTTTGCACGCCGTGAAATTTAATTTCAGAATTTTAAAAATCGCAAATAACCTTTATGTTTCCTTTGGAATTTGAAAAAAATATGCGCGCGCTTTTGGGCGGACAATATGCTGATTTTGAGCAATCTATGTGCGAAGTTTCGCCTGTAAGTATTCGCGCCAACGACAAAACGCAAATTGATTTTATTGCTGATGCCGAAAATGTAAAATGGTGCAAATCTGGATTTTATCTTACCGAGCGACCGCAATTTACTCTTGATACGCTTTTTCACGCAGGCGCGTATTACGTTCAGGAAGCATCGTCAATGTTTTTGGAACAAATTGTAAATCAATGTTTTAATGAAGTAAAAACGGTTTTGGATTTGTGCGCTTCGCCGGGTGGAAAATCAACTTTATTGCTCAATGCAATAAAGCGCGATACTTTGTTGATTTCCAATGAATTAATTTATTCACGTGCAAATATTCTCAATGAAAATATTATAAAATGGGGAAATGAAAATGTTGTTGTAGCTAACAATAAACCATCTGATTTTAAACAACTTACAGAGTTTTTTGATGCGATTTTGGTTGATGCGCCTTGTTCGGGCGAGGGAATGTTTCGCAAAGATGCGCGTGCAATCGACGAATGGTCGCCTGCGGCGGTGAAAATGTGCGCTGCCCGTCAGAAAGAAATTCTTGCAGATATTTGGGATTCGCTCAAAACAGACGGAATTTTGATTTATAGCACTTGCACTTTCAATCGCGCTGAAAATGAGGAAAATACGCAATGGATTTGCGAAAATCTGGGTGCGGAAATTCTTAAAATCAACATTTCTGATTTTCCTGAAATCACCGAAACCGACTGCGGTTACCGCTTTTATCCGCATAAAACCAAAGGCGAGGGATTTTATATTTCAATTTTAAAAAAGAAAATTAAATCTCCAAAAAACGCTTTCAAAATAACGCAAAACAAGAAAAATTTTATAAAAATAGAAAAATTTCCCATTTTGGGAGAAATGATTGGAATAGAAGAAAATAATTTTATAAAATATTATAATTCAATTTTTTACAATGAATTTCAATTTTTTGATAAAAATTTTAAAACATTAAAATCAGGGCTGACTTTGGGCGAGCGAAAAGGAAAAGATATTGTGCCTTCGCACGAATTGGCAATGAGTAAAATTATTGATACAAAGCAATTTAATACTATTGAAGTAGATTATCAAACTGCAATGAAGTTTTTGCGCAAAGAAAATATTTTTATAGAAAATAAAAGTTCAGGTTATTTTTTACTGTTATTTAAAAATACGCCAATCGGTTGGATTAAAAATCTCGGAAATCGTTGTAATAATCTGTATATCAATCAATGGCGTATTAGAATGAAATAAAAGAATTTTTTTTAATAAATATAATTGCAAGTTTTTTTATCATTTATACGAAAATATTTTATAAATTTGCACCGAAATTTATTGCAAAAAAATTATTATGTATGAAAAAGAAAAGTAAAAATATTGGATTTCTGATACTTGTAAGCGTGATTTTTGCTGCGTGTTCCACTCCTCACAACCTGCTTTACACAAGTATTGACGTGTTGCGTCCTGCTGTTGTGGTTTTTCCACAAGATGTGAATAGTTTGCTGCTCGTCAATAATTGCGTGCCGCAGCCTGACAATCAGGGACATGCGGTTTCGCTTTTGAACGACAACCCAAAATCCGTCAGTATTAATACAGACAGTTTGCCGATGTTTTTGCTTAGCGCGTTGAACGAAGAAATAGAAAATAAAGGTTTTTTTGTTGATAATGCGTTGATTGTTAATAGTATAAATAAGAGAGACGATTTTTCAAAAATTTCGCCGATTTCGCCTGCTCAAATAAAAAAATTAACACAACAAACGGGTACAAACGCAGTGTTGGCGCTAAACAAACTCGAAGTTACCGATTTGTTGAGCGAAGGTTTCAATGTTTATACCGAAGAATATGTTTTGGGTTTAGATGCGGTTTATGATTCTTATTGGACTTTGCAATTTGCTGATGGACAGCAAAATACACAAACTTTTACTTTTCACGATACAATTTATTGGGAGTCGTCTTCATACAACCGTCGCCAACTGATTGAAAATTTTCCTGACCGTTACGATGCTATGGTTGATGGTGCGCTGTATGCGGGGCAAAAAATGGTTAATCGGCTTATTCCATTTTGGGAAGAAAACGACCGTTATTTGTTTGAAATCAACAATCCGCTTGTAAAGCAGGGAATGGATTTGGTTGTAAAGCGCGATTGGGCTGGGGCAATTCCGCTTTGGCAAAATGCGGCGGAGCAAACAAATAAACTAAAAGATAAAGCGTTGATACAACATAATATAGCCGTTGCGCAGGAAATTTCAGGCGATTTGGACGCGGCTTTGAACACAATCACACAAGCGATTGTCAATTTCGGTTCGGGCAATAAAAAAGACCTTAACACAATGCTGGATTTAAAAGATGAACTTCTTGTGCGGCTCAAGCAGCAAATATTGTTGAGGGAACAGATTGGAAAATGACAAGATTTACAATTCTAAAAAATTAATTTTCAATATTTTATAAAAAAGAAAATACCAAAAAAGAGTTACACAAATAAGTGCAACCCTTTTGTTCTTTTATGAAAAAAAAATTATTGTTTCTTTACTTTTACGCAAGTTTATTCACATGCAAAGTCAATTTTGATTTCAAATTGCCTGCTTTGTTTTTGTGAATTATGCGGCGTTTTGCAAGTTTGTCGAGCATTGACGAAACTTTTGGCAACAATTCTGTTGCTGCCGTTTTTTCGGTTGTCGCACGAAGTTTGCGAACAGCGTTGCGCGCCGTTTTTGCATAATAACGATTGCGCAATTTGCGCGTTTCGGTTTGACGAATTCTTTTTAATGCTGATTTATGATTTGCCATAAAAATTATTTAAGAATTAAGAATTAAGAACAATTTTCGTCCTTACTCTTCATTAAACTTGTAGTCCATAGGGGAGTCGAACCCCTCTTTCAAGAATGAAAATCTTGCGTCCTAACCGATAGACGAATAGACCATAAATCGGCTTTTTTCAAAAGCGGGTGCAAAAGTACAACTTTTTTTTTAAACACCAAAATATTTTTTAAAATTTTATTATAAATTTTTTCTTTGAATTTTTTTTGCCACGTTATTTGCTTGATTGTTAATGATTTGTATTTTATTTTTTATAATAAGATAAAAAAAATGCAATAAAAATTTGGTATATAAAAAAAAAGCAGTATCTTTGCACCCGCTTTTCATAAAAATAAGGGCGTTTAGCTCAGCTGGTTCAGAGCATCTGCCTTACAAGCAGAGGGTCGGCGGTTCGAATCCGTCAACGCCCACAAAAAATAAAGCATTGATTATCAACAACAAAGATAATCAATGTTTTTTTATTGTGAAAATCTTTAAAATAATTGCGTTAATTCCTTGATAATTTTTTGCATTTGCAATACAATTAAGAAAGGAGAAGTTCGACAAAACTTCTCCTTTCTTCTCTAAAAAACTCTAACAACTAAAACTAAAAACCAGTCAATTTTTTTTATTTTTTTATTTTTGTTTTTTCCCTGCCACAGCGTTATATACAACGCCAGCAAGCGCAGCGCCAACCAATGGCGCAACTATAAAGAGCCACACTTGTGGCAGAGCATTCGGATTTTGTGAGAAAATCGCCTGACTTATCGAACGGGCAGGATTAACCGAAGTATTCGTCAAAGGAATACTTATAAGATGAATCAGCGTCAAACACAGACCAATTGCAATTCCTGCGAAACCCGAAGGAGCGCGTCCGTCTGTTGAACCCAAAATTACGATAAGAAAGATGAAAGTCAGCACTGCCTCAATGGCAAATGCGCCAAGCATAGAAATTTGCTTATAGCCCGCTGCGCCTGCAAAAGCGTCTCCGTAGCCGTTGGCAGCAAAAGTTCCACGCGCTTCGCCTGTTTGCGCAACAATAAACGCAATCAGAGATGCAGCCAAAACTGCGCCCAAAATCTGCGCAACTACATAGATTCCAAAATCTTTAGCGCTCATACGCCCTGAAACAAACACGCCGCACGAAACAGCAGGATTCAGGTGCGCACCCGAAATGTGTCCGATGCCATAAGCCATTACTACAACTGTAAGCCCAAAAGCCAAAGCCACAAAACCAAAACCAACTGCTCCTCCGGCAAAAACCGCCGTTCCGCAACCGCCCAAAACGAGCGTAAATGTTCCGATTAATTCCGCAAAAAATTTCTGAGTAATTTTCATTTTCATTTTTATTAAAAATTTTTATAAAAAAGTTTATGCATTAATTTTGTATTTTTTATTTTGGCAAATTATGTGCCAAATTTTTAAGAATATTTTTTTGCTTGATAAAAAAAACAATATAATTAATTGATTGTTAAATAATTATAATAAAAATATTATTTTTATTTTTTTTCCCTAATTACATATTTGGAAAAATTTATTACCTTTGCATTCAAATTTTTTAAACAAAAATACGGTTTTTTATTAAACAATTAGCAATTTACATAAAAATGCAAAATTTTTGTAAATAAGAAATTAATGTTATCTTTGCAATGCATTAATTTTAATATAAAGATAAAAAAACAGGCATTACAAACAAAAAATATTGAACATTTTTAATAATAAACTCTAAAAAAAAATTTTTTCTATGAAAATATCAATCATTAACTTATCGAAATTATTGTTGCTTGCAGCGGTTTTAAGTTTATTTTCGTGCAACAACCGCCAAAAAATGATAGAAAAAACAGCCGAAGAAATAAACGCCAAATGTCCAATGGATATTAGCATGACAGTTAGACTTGACAAAATTGAAGCCTTGCCGAACACATTTAAATATTATTACACAATAAAAATGCTTGATTTGACAGGCATCGAATTTGACGAAGAATCTTTGTCGCAAACAGGTAAAAAACTCGCAATCAGAGCATTACAAGATTTACCTTATTTCAGTCAGATAAAAAAACTGAAAGCAAATATAATTTATGCTTATTTCGATTCAAAGCATAATCATATTTATGACGTTAAAATAACCGAGGCTGATTACAACATTAATTTACCGCCTGCAACAGACGAAGAAATAGCGGAAGGAATGGCTCAAAATTTAAAATTGGAAATAAAATCAATCGTAAGGCAATTGCCGCTTAACGTAATGGACGGTGTTGTATTGAAGCAATGCGATTATTTGGAAAATGAAAAAACGATATTTTATGTTTTCCAATTAGGCGGCATTGCCGAAAAAACCGCACTGTCGAATCGCAATTCATTTTGCGAGCAAAATGAAATATCTGTTAAAGCAAATTTGAAAAAAGATTTGAACGCAGTAAATTATCTAAAATACGGATTTACTTACAGTTACAAATATATTGACAGTCAAGACAATGTTTTATGTGAATTTGCGGTAAATAAAGACTCGGAATAATTTCATTTTTTTAAACATACAAAAATAATTTTTTTAAGAAAAAACACAGGATTTAATTTTTTTAATGGAAAATATAAAAGAAATAATTTTAAAAATCGCGCCGAATGCGGTTTTTGAAGAAAAAGAAATGCTGACGGCAAAAGTTGCGCCGAAAGAATTGCACGGCGTTGTTAAAACTTTAAAAGATAATGGGTTTGATTACCTTTTGTCGCTCATTGGAATGGATTGGGGGCAAGAGTTGGGAGTGGTCTATATTCTTTGTTCTTCGCAAAATATTGCCGAACAAATCGCAATAAAAACAGGAACATCAGATAGAACGAATCCATTATTATATTCTGTTACAGACCTTTACGAAACAGCCCATTTAAACGAGCGTGAAATTTACGCAATGTTGGGCATTCGCTTTATCAACAACCTTGATATGCGTAAATTTTTGCTTAACGACGATTGGCTCGGCTTTCCGTTGCGCAAAGATTATGACGCAACGCCAATTTTGAATCCTGTTAGCGTTGAAAGTCGCGAAATTATTGATATTGCGCCGTTTATCAGAGAAGATAAAAACGGAAATTTGATTGAAGGTAAAATCAATATTTTTGAAAATGACGATTATGTAATAAACATAGGACCTCAACACCCTTCCACTCACGGAGTTATGCATTTCCGCACTTCGCTTGACGGCGAAATTATCAAACATATTGACGTGCATAGCGGATATATTCACAGAGGAATTGAAAAACTTTCCGAATCAATGACTTATCCGCAAATTTTGCATTTTACCGACCGTTTGGATTATCTTTCGGCAAATATCAGCCGCCACGCGCTTTGTATGTGTGTGGAAAAAGCAACGGAAATCGAAGTTCCTCAGCGGGCGCAATATATCCGCACGATTATGGACGAGTTGCAACGAATAAGTTCGCATCTGCTCGCTTTTGCCGCGCAAACCAACGATTTGGGCTCTACAACCGCGTTTATTTACGGAATGCGCGAGCGAGAAGAAATTCTCAATATTTTTGAAAAAACCTGCGGCGGCAGATTGATTATAAATCAGAATGTTATCGGCGGCTGTATGTTCGATATTTACGCTGATTTTCAAAAAGATGTGAAAAAATTTATTCCGTATATGCGCAAAATGCTCAAAGAATACGACAGATTTTTTTCGCACAATGTTATTGCTTTGGGCAGAATGGAACAGATTGGCGTTTTGAAAATGCAAGATGCTATCAGTTATGGAGTTAGCGGAGTTGCAGGGCGTGCCTCGGGCTGGAGTTGCGATGTTCGGAAATATATTCCTTACGCACTTTACGATAAAGTTGAATTTAAGGAAATTATCCGCACCGAAGGCGATTCGTATGCAAGATATTTGAACCGTCTTGATGAAATAGAACAGTCGTTGCATATTATTGAGCAACTTATCGACAATATTCCCGAAGGCGATTTTTGCGCCAAAACAAAAGCGATTATCAAACTCCCCGAAGGCGAATTTACACAGCGCGTAGAAACAGGAAAGGGCGATTTTTTGGTTTATATCGATAGCAGAGGAGAAAAAACTCCTTTCCGACTGAAATTCCGTTCGCCGTCAATGGCTTTGGTTTCGGTGATGCCGCTGATTTGCAAAGGTCAAAAAATTGCCGATTTTATCGGCATTGGCGGCTCAATGGACTACGTAATTCCTGATATCGACAGATAATTTTTAGGGAAATATTTGGGTTTATAGTTTTTATGGATTTATATTCTCTTTTTAAAAAATATCCGCGAATATGCACAGATACGCGGGCAATTGTGCCTGATTCGCTATTTTTTGCCTTGCGGGGCGAAAATTTTAATGCAAATGCTTTTGCAGCGCAAGCGTTGGAAAATGGTTGTGCTTATGCAATAGTTGATGATGCGCAATATGCTGTAAATGAACGTTTTATTTTAACAGAAAATGTTTTGAAAACATTGCAGGATTTGGCAAATGAACATCGTAAAAAATGGGGAAAATCTGTTATCGGAATCACGGGAACAAACGGCAAAACCACAACCAAAGAATTGATTGCCTGCGTTTTATCTGAAAAATACAATGTTCTTTACACTCAGGGAAATCTTAACAATCATATCGGCGTACCTTTGACGCTGCTTCAACTTACAGATAATCACGATTTTGCAGTTGTTGAAATGGGCGCAAACCACTTGCACGAAATTGCCGAACTGTGCGCTATTGCAGAGCCGACTTTTGGTTTGATTACAAATGTCGGACGAGCGCATCTCGAAGGGTTTGGCTCTTTTGAAGGCATAATGCAAACAAAATCAGAGCTTTACGAATGGATTGCCAATAAAGGAACAGGAATTTTTATCAATTCTGATAATGAATTTCTTGCTCAAATGGCTGAAAACAGAAAAATTGACGCAAAAAAACGCATTAATTATTCTTTAAAACACACAAAATCATATTATTTTGGAAAAATAGCCGATTCTTCGCTTCTTTTGAAAATGAATATAAAAATCGGCGAGCAAAATATTGATATTCAAACAAATCTGACAGGAACTTACAATGGCGAAAATGTACTTGCCGCCGCTTGCGTTGGGAATTATTTTGATGTTGAAATTGAGAAAATTCAATTTGCCTTGCAAAACTACAAACCGACAAACAACCGCTCGCAATTTGTTCAAACACAGCGTAATTGCCTGATTATTGACGCATACAACGCCAATCCTACAAGTATGCGCGAGGCGATTTTGAGTTTTGAAAATATGAAAATCAACAAAAAAATCGTTATTCTTGGCGATATGTACGAACTCGGAACGGAAAGTCAGCAGGAACATCAAAAAATCGTACATTTACTCGAAGAATGTAATTTTGATAACTGTTTTTTAATCGGTAAAAATTTTGCGCAAACACGCACTTTTTTTCAAACTTTTGCAAATACTGACGAATTTGTTAATTATTTAAAAAACAACGAATTGCGTGGATTTAATATTTTAATAAAAGGTTCGCGCGCGGTGAAATTGGAAAAGACGATAGAGTTGTTGTAGTTTTTTGTTTTAAAAGAAAAATATTATTTTTGCAAAAAAAAATCTGAAAAATGGCTTTACAAACAAAGCATAAAATACTTATTGCTCTGGCGGTTGTTGTGGCGGCTTTGGCAATTGCAGCGGCGGTGTTTTTTATGTTAAAATCGCAAAAGCAGGACGCGCAAATGCAAACGCTGACCGAAATGATGGACATAGAAAAGCAGCGGCTCGAAAAAGAATATTCCGATTATGTATATGAATTTCAGGATATTGCACCAACGCTGACAAACGATTCGCTTATTAAACTTGTTGATGAACAAAAAATAAAAATTCAGCAACTTCTTACCGAACTCAAAATTACAAAATCGACTGATGCGCGGCGCATTCAGGAATTGCAAACCGAGTTGGCTTCGGTGCGAAAAGTGATGCAGTATTACGTTGCGCAAATAGATTCGTTAAACATTCAAAATCAGCGACTTACAAATGAAAATATAGAAGTAAAGCAACGTTACGCACAAGCAGCGCAAACAGTGGAACAACTTTCCAAAGAAAAGGAAGATTTGACGCAAACTGTTACCCGAGCGGCGATAATTGAGATGAATGGATTCAGTTTTACCGCTTTAAATTCAAAGGGACGCGCTACTAAAAAACTTACGCAAATTGCAAGATTTCAGTTTAATTACACAATCACAAAAAATGTTACCGCACAGGCAGGCGAAAAAACGCTTTTTTTGCGGATTGTCCGCCCCGACGATATTGTGCTTACCAAAAACGCCAATACATTTTCTTTTGAAGGAAAAGCAGTAAAATTTTCTGCCAGCAAAGACTTTGATTATGGCAATGAGGCTGTAAGCGATGCGATTTATTACAATGTAGATGAAATGCTGCCCGCAGGAAAATACCGCGCCGAATTTTTCCTCGACGGAAACAGAATAGGAAATTATTTGTTTGAAATTTAGAGTCTATATTTTAATCAAAATAAATGTTATGGATTACTACATTTGTTTTCTAATGTTTTTTTAACCATTGATTATTTTAGAAAATCAAGCAGCATTTGTTTGTTGAAATATATTATAACGATTGCTATTGCCGTGTGATTTTTTAGAAAAAATATTGTATTTTTGCAAAAAATAAAAAATGACAAAACACGACAACAGCAATTCACGCAATTTTTTGTTTGCGTTTTTTGTGGCAAGGCGATATTTGTTTTCCAAAAAATCGCACAATGTAATTAACATTATATCAGCGATTTCGGCGGCAGGAGTGGCGGTAGTTACTGCTGCATTGATTTGTGTTTTGTCGGTGTTCAACGGATTTGAAAATTTGGTGGGGATGCTTTACTCCGCTTTCGACCCCGATTTAAAAATTACGCCTGCCGCAGGCAAACATTTTGAAATTACCACGCCCGAAATTCAAAAAGTCATTCATTTTCAAGAAATTAAAAATTTTTCAGAAACCGTTCAGGACAACGCTTTGCTGCGCTATGGCGACAAGCAAATGCCCGCAATCGTAAAAGGCGTTTCGCCGCGCTTTGAAGCGATGACACGCATTGACAGCATTATGTTTGACGGCAATTTTTCGCTTTATGACGGCGCATTTGATAATGCGGTTGTCGGATATGGTGTTGCAGGGGCTCTTGGTGTAAATCCCTATTTTTTTACTCCGCTTAATATTTACGCGCCAAAACGAAGTGAGCGTATTAATATGTTGCGTCCCGACAAAAGTTTGACCGATATAAAAACTTTTGTATCAGGGATTTTCGCTGTTCAGCAGGCGCAATATGACGAAAATTATGTGATTGTGTCGCTTGATATTGCCCGTACACTTTTTGAAATGGACAGCACAACTGTTTCGGCTATTGAAATTCAACTGCAACCAAATAGTAATATCGATAAAGTTAAATCGCAGATTAAAAATACATTAGGGGAAAATTTTGTTGTGCAAAATCAAATGGAACAGCAGGAAAGTTTTTTTAAAATTTTAAATATGGAGCGGTGGTTTGCCTTCGCAATTTTGTGTTTTATTTTGCTGATTTCGAGTTTTAATCTCTTTGGCTCGCTTTCGATGTTAATTATTGAAAAAAAGGAAGATACAAACACGCTGAAAAGTTTGGGCGCAGACGATGCACTTGTGCGGTATATTTTTATGTTTGAAGGCTGGCTGATTTCGTCTGTGGGATTGATAATAGGAGTCATTGTCGGGATTTTGCTTTGCCTGCTGCAGCAACATTTCGGACTTATCAGAATGGGTGAAGGTTATATTGTTGATTTTCTGCCTGTTGTGCTTCACAGTAAAGATATAATTTTTACAGTTTCTATGGTGATAATAATTGGTTTTACAGTTTCATTTTTTACGGCAAAATTTGCAAAAAATGTAAAAAAAGACAATTCATTATAAAAAAAATTGTTTATTAAAAATTTTATTTAACTTTGCAATAGATAAAACTCATATTTTTATGAAAAAAATAATATTTTTATTTTTAAGTATTTCGCTAACAGCCTGTTTATCAGCGCAAACAAAAATTGGAAGCAATCAATATCTGCAATTTTTTGGCGGAGTAAATGTATATTCCGGCGAAATTGGCGGTTCAAACACAGGAATCGGTTTTTTGGACGAATGGAATTTGCCCGACCCTCGCTGGCAGGCGGGTATTGGTTACAAATTTGCAATTACCAATAGCCTGAATTTTAGAATGTTAGCGCAATATATGCGTTTGGCGGGCTATTCGCTGAATTTGAAAGACAGCAGGGAGTTTTCGTATGTTCGCTCGTTTGAAAGCCAACTTTTTGAGGCAGGGGCAAACCTCGAATACAGTTTTTGGAATGTGGTCAAAAGTAACCAGATTTTTGCTCAAACATACGTTTTTGGCGGGCTTGGTTTGATGTTCGGCAATAAGGTTGATTTTAAAAGCGTACCACCGATTGAAGAGTCAATGACAAATATGATTAATTTCAATCCAAATCCTGCGCCTTATTTCACTGCTGGAGTAGGTTTTCATCGCAATTTCAGCAGCGTAGCAATTGGTATTGAATTGTGGTGGCAATTTATGATGAGCGATTTTGTTGATGGCATAAGATATTATGACTCACAGTCTTACGATTGCTCGGCAGGAATTTCACTGATTTTCTCATTGAGAACAAAAAAACAGTACGACTGTTTTTGCGAAAATTAATGGTGTTTTTACCATTTACAGAATATTCGTATTATTTTATCAGCGGCAAATGGATAAGCGACAGCGTATTAAATAAACATCAAACTCTAAATAATTGGGAATGCGTAATTCGTAATTATTTTTGTAATTTTGCAGTCAGAAAATTACGCTTTTATAAAAATGCAAACAACTTCTACAATTTTGATGATTGAGCCGATTTGTTTTGGTTATAACGAGCAAACGGCTGAAAATAATTACTTTCAACAGAATGACAATGCGCAATCGTCTGAAATTCAAGCAAATGCATTGAAAGAATTTCAAAATATGACGCAGTTGCTGCACAAGGCAGGCGTTAAGGTAATTGTCGTTGAAGATAGCGCAGAGCCGCGCACGCCCGATTCTATTTTTCCAAATAATTGGATTTCGTTTCACGATGGTGGTTTTATAGCGGTTTATCCGATGTTTGCGCCGAACAGGCGGCAGGAACGCCGCGTTGAAGTGGTTAATGCCGTTGTAAATCAAGGTTTTACGATTAAAGAAATTTTTGATTTTTCGGCACAAGAAAATGAAGGGAAATTTCTTGAAGGAACAGGAAGTATGGTGTTCGACCGTGTTAATCGCCGAGCTTATGCCGCGCTTTCCGAGCGCACTAATGAAGATGTTTTGCTTGATTTTTGTGAAAAATTTGATTATACTCCTGTGATTTTCAACGCAATGCAAACTTTTGAAGGCAAACGCTTGCCTGTTTATCATACAAATGTTGTGATGTCGGTTGGCGACAAATTTGCGGTTGTTTGCTTGCAAAGTATTGATAATGAGAAGGAACGCAATTTATTAAAAAACTCTCTTTTGGAAACTCAAAAGGAAATTATTGAAATCAGCGAGGCGCAAATGCATAATTTTGCAGGCAATATGCTTGAGATTGAAAATACAAAAGGCGAGAAAATAATTGCGCTTTCGCAAACTGCATATAATTCATTGAATAATAATCAGTTGCAAACACTTGAAAAATACGGAACGCTTTTGCCAATCGCAATTCCTACAATAGAAAAATATGGCGGAGGAAGTGTCAGATGTATGATGGCGGAAGTTTTTTGCAATTAATTTAAAATATTTTTTATGGAAAATAATGAATTGAAAACGGTAGTTTTGAAATACTACGAATCGCCAATAAAGGCGGAAGTTGATAAAGATGTTCTTACCACGAATGGAATTGAATGTTTTCTTGGCGATGATTTTGTGGATATGTTTCCGCTTGTACCTACTATGGAAAATAATCCACGCATTATCGTTTTTGAACGCGACTTTGACCGTGCGCAGAAAATCCTTGATGATTTTCAACACGAACGTAAAAAAATAAACATCTGATATTCAATGATATAAAAATACGAATTATAAACTTGCACGTACGAGATAATAATTCAAATATTTCAAATTTTCAGATTTGCGAGTCAATTTTTGATTTCGCTAAATAATTTTTTTGCAATAACACATTGTGAAATTTTCTTTATACATTAAATATATTTTTTTTAAAAAAAATCGTAAATTGTAAATAATAAAATGACAAATAATTTCAAACGCACCAATGTAACCACTGCGCTTCCTTATGCTAATGGACCCGTTCATATCGGACATTTGGCGGGCGTGTATGTGCCTGCCGATATTTATGTTCGCTACTTGCGCCTCAAAGGCGAAGAAGTGCTTTTTGTCGGTGGGTCAGACGAACATGGAGTGCCAATAACGATAAAAGCCCGCAATGAAGGTATTGCGCCGCAGGACGTTGTGGATAGATACCACGAAATTATCAAAAAATCTTTTGAAGATTTTGGAATTTTGTTCGATGTTTATTCGCGTACTTCGGGCAAAACGCACAAAAAATTTGCATCGGATTTTTTCAAAAAACTTTATGAAAAAAATTGTTTTATTGAGCAAACTTCCGAACAATATTACGATGAGGAAGCGCATCAATTTCTTGCCGACCGCTATATAACAGGAACATGTCCGCATTGTGGCAACGAACGCGCTTACGGCGACCAATGCGAACAGTGCGGAACTTCGCTCAATCCGACCGATTTGATTAATCCCAAGTCGGCGATTTCTGGTTCTCAACCTGTTATGCGCGAAACAAAACATTGGTATTTGCCGCTCGACCAATACGAAACTTGGCTGCGCGAGTGGATTCTGGAAAATCACAAAGAATGGAAGCCGAATGTTTATGGACAATGCAAAAGTTGGCTGGATATGGGTTTGCAGCCGCGCGCTGTTACACGCGACCTTGATTGGGGCGTGCCTGTTCCGCTGCCCGATGCCGAAGGAAAAGTGCTTTATGTTTGGTTTGACGCGCCGATTGGTTATATTTCAAATACAGTGGAACTTTGTGAAAATCAGCCTGATAAGTTTGGAACATGGGAAAAATGGTGGAAAGACGAGCAAACACGTCTTCTTCATTTTATTGGAAAAGATAATATCGTTTTTCATTGCATAGTTTTTCCATCAATGTTGCGGGCAGACGGTTCGTATATTTTGCCCGATAATGTGCCTGCAAACGAGTTTTTGAATCTTGAAGGCGATAAAATTTCTACTTCAAGGAATTGGGCTGTTTGGTTGCACGAATATTTGCAGGAAATACCTGATAAACAGGATGTTTTGCGTTACGTTCTTACCGCCAATGCGCCCGAAACAAAGGACAACGATTTTACATGGAAAGATTTTCAGTTGCGCAATAATTCGGAATTGGTAGCCATTTATGGCAATTTTGTAAATCGTACTTTGGTTTTAACGCAAAAATATTTTGACGGAAAAGTTCCTGAAATTCATCAACTTACAGATTTTGACAAAGAAACGCTTGCGGCTATTTCAGAGTCCAAAATCCAAATTTCAAAATTGCTGGATAATTTTCATTTCAGAGATGCTTTACG
>WRGS01000224.1 GCA_009787075.1 Paludibacter sp. | reverse complement strand
TTTTCGCTCAATGTTTTTAGAATCATTGCTTTGCGAAATAAAAACTGTTCAACAACACTGTTGAAAGGCAATAATTCATCAGCAGAATGACTGATATTAGTCATAAAAGCAAGTGTGAGATTTTCATAAACGGCTATTTTTGTGGAAGTTGAGCCGGGATTAATAGTTAAAATTTTTGCCATAAATATTAAATTTAAACGTAGTGCAAAGTTAATTTTTTTTTTTGAAATATAAAAGAATATTTATGAAAAATTTGATAAAAGCCACTGTTTTTTGTGTTAAATCTTTAAACTTTAAAATAAAAATATTATTTTTGCAAAATATTTTTTAAATAATAATTTAAATAAAATAAAAGATATTTATGGAAGACCTTAAAACATATCTTGGCAAAGCAGAAGAAAGTATGGAAGGCACGGCATTGTTTTTAGACGATGTTTTGGCACGAATTCGTGCAGGAAAGTCAAATGTGCGTATTCTTGATGGCATAAAAGTGAATTATTACGGCTCGCCAACTCCGCTTGCCAACGTGGCAACGATTACTACTCCCGATGCAAAAACTATCGCCATTCAACCTTGGGAAAGGAATATGATTTCTGAAATAGAAAAGGCGATAATGGCTTCCGACGTGGGAATTACGCCCGTAAATAATGGCGAATTGATACGTTTGGGCATTCCTCCGATGACCGAAGAACGCCGCAAACAACTTGTTAAGCAAGTGCGTTCCGAAGGCGAAGAGGCAAAAATTGCTGTACGCAACGTTCGCCGCGATACAATTGAACGCCTGAAAAAACTTGTAAAAGAAGGACTTTCCGAAGACCTCGAAAAAGACGCAGAGGCAGATATTCAGAAAATTCACGACAAATTCATCAAAAAAATTGAAGATATGCTTGCCGCAAAAGAAAAGGAAATTATGACTGTTTGACAAAAAAAACTGTTTTCCTTTTTGTAAAAAAACTTTTGGGAATGCGAAAAAAACCGTACTTTTGCATTCCCAAAAAATTTCTCTGCCCTTGTAGTTCAATGGATAGAACGAAAGTTTCCTAAACTTTAAATTCGAGTTCGATTCTCGGCAGGGGTACAACGCTAAATAACAGTGTTATAGTGCATTTTAAGCCCTCAAATGATATATATGAGGGTTTTTATTTTTTGCACTTTCAGCACTTTTTGAGTACTTTTGCAGGCAAAACTTCTATAATAATTCTATAAAAAAAATCTATAATTATGGCAACATTTAAATATATTATTTCGCCTTACAAAAAAAGTGATGGTACTCGCAATGTAACTATTTGCGTTTTCCACAACGACAAAAAACGTTACCCAACTACAAATTTTTATTTGAGTTCGGCAGATTTAACTAAATCGCTGAAAATCAGAAATCAAATGTACATTGACCTGTTAGATGATATTTTGCGTAAGTGTCGAAACAGATGCAATGAATACGCTGCTGTATTGGGCAGTATGGATATAGATAAAGTGGTTTCGCTTGTAGCCGATATTATTTCAGGCAAAGAGCAAAATCAAAATGCGTTTGATTTGGATTTTATAAAATATGGACGTGAGGTCATAATGCAACTCAAAAAAGCAGGTAAAACAGGCAACGCAAGGACATACGAAGTCGCGCTGAACAATCTTGTAAAATTCATTGGGCGTGAAACTTTGAGTATCAGTGAAATAACATCAAGTTTTATTCAAAAATGGATTGATTGGATTAAATCAACATCAGCAGGCGGACGCAAAGAATCACTTTATCCTTCCAATATTAGAGCATTGCACAATAGAGCGAAAAATGAGTTTAACGAAGAAGATATAGGTTTAATTCGTATTCCTTTGTCGCCATTTAAAAAGGTAAAACTCCCATCTTTGCCAGAAAAGAGAGAAAGGGCTTTGGCTGTAGAACAAATTCGACAGATTTTTTATTTGCCCGATAAAACGCAATATCAAACAGGTACTAACCGTTATAATTTCGCTCGCGATATGTTTATGTTGTCGTTTCTTTTGGTGGGAATAAACGAGGTGGATTTATTTAATTGCACTGATATTGCCAATGGACGCATTACTTACAGGCGTACAAAAGTAAAAAACCGCCGCGCCGATAAAGGTAAAATTTCAATAAAAATAGAGCCTGAAGCCAAAGCATTAATTGAAAAATACCGTGATAAAACAGGCAAACGTGTATTTTGTTTTTATCAAATGTATAAAAATGAAAATACTTTTACAGGAGCAATTAACGGAAATAGTATAAATAAATCAGGTTTAAAGCGCATAGGGCAGAAATTGGGCATTGAAGATTTGGAATTTTATGCCGCGCGGCACTCGTGGGCAACAATAGCACGAAACGATTGTAAGATAGATAAATACACTATTCACGAAGCATTAAACCACGTTGATAATCTGAAAATCACAGATGACTACATAAAAAAAGATTGGTCTATTATTGATAGTGCAAACAGAACTGTCATAGATTACGTTTTAAATCAATAGTGTAGTGGCTCACAGCACCGTCATTTCCACTATCCCGCCTGTCTGCGTTTTTATCTTTTTAGGCAGTTCCATTTGATAGTCTATATACAATCCTATCATTGTCGCCATTATTCTGTCGTCGTGCCTGCCTGCTATTGCTCCCCAGCCGCCGTCTTTTTTGCATTCGTAGGTAAGAGCCTCATCAACTGTGCCTTTGTCGCGTTCTGTGTAACCGCCTTTCTCTAATAACTCCTGATAGTTGGTTACTATTGCAGGTTTTGTGTTTTTGTTGGTGTTGAAACCATAATGTACGCTTGTTGTGCCTTTTATTTTGTCGGTAAATTTCCTTCGGTACAAATTATCATAATAATCTTTTATCACAGAAAATATATATTCGTTAAAATCCACATTATTATTTTGGCTGTCGTATGTATTGCTTTCTATCACCAAAAGCGCGTCATTATAATATTTCGCCATCTGCGCGGCTATCCATATCGTAACGTACATATTTTTGTGTCCGTAGAAAATAGCCACTATTTGCGTACCTTCGCCATACATTCGCCAATAGCGGTCAAGCACTTTTATCACTCCAAAGTCCGCGCCTTCTGATTGTCCTTTTTGAGGGTCGAATGTAACAATATACCTGTCTGATATTTTTTGTGTTGTGTCGGGCTGTTCCCATATCTGTATTTTATTCAAAAGGCGTTTGCGTTTTGTTTCCTCATCGCCCTTTTGGGCAATTTCAGCAAGTTCCAAGTTTGGAATAAAACGTATATTTTGTAAAACCTCTTTTCGCCTTTTGGTATCTACAAATGCTATTTCAGGCGCACAGTTGCTTGTAAATTCGCCAACCTCAACAGGCGCACAGCAATTTTCATAAAGTTTGCGTACCAACTCGTGCTTAAATGCAGGCACGCCCGAATTTTGAAACGCTTCTATATCGTCGCTCGGATTTTCCTGCCGCATCATCTCCACGCTCGGAGCGGTTGCCGATTCCAACCTGTACCAGTTCAAATTTTCTAATGTGCATCTTTTATTGTTTTTCCATAAATTAAGTTCGTACTCGTTCAATGTACTTATAAAATCGCTTACCGTACCTTTCTTTTTCTTGCCGTTGTGCTGATAAAAATGCCCGTCAAATAAAATTTCTTTTGTTTCTGAATTATACCACGCCGAAAAGTGCGGGTAAAATGCCGTTTTACCGTCTTTTGCTAATTGCCATTGGTCGTAAAAAAATCCGCCTATGCCGTTCGCCGTGCTCTCGCGGAAAAACATCGCGTGTTTAACGTGGGAATATGAACCTATTAATGTTCCTTCTATCTTTTTAGGATTGTTGATTTCTGTTTCTGGATAAAATGCTTCTTCCGACAAATGTACCATTTTTAAGTTTTGCGAACGCACATTTTCAGGCTCGCTTGCAAGTCCTATCGTTATACGCGCACCCCGCTCTGGTACATTTTGAATATTCTGCGTATTGCCAAATCCGCGCATTGTCATTTTTACTCCTTTTATAGCAGGCATCATCCGTATAGAATCTTCGTACATTGTCCGCACGCTTATTGCAGCATCGCGCACGTGAGCGCATATAACAGAGTTCCACCGCTCCTCGTGAATTATCTGTATATATTGCATAAGCATCTGTATATAAGTAGAAAAACCCTGTTGCCGCGCTTTGAGTATCTGCATCAGTATTTCGTCGCCATTCTCAAACTTTTCCCATACCACCTGATGCAAATCTCTCTGACATAGATTTAGAACAAACCGTTTTATATCTGCCGTGTCTTTGGTAATAATATGCTGGCAGGTAGCCGCAAAAAATTCATAATCATATTTGTAACGTTCCTCGCACACTCTCAACCAAAACCAATCAGCCTCATCTTTGCTCGGTTTCTTTATTCCCAAAGATTTCAATGTTTCTTCTATAGAGCCGTATTTACGCAAAAGGCGAACACTCTTTATGTCCGCCATCTTTTTAGGAAAATGAAACTCGTATGGTTTCTTTTCCTTTACCTGCAAAACAAACCGCTCGCCGCAACTGCCAAGACCACTTATTGGATTATAATCTTTTTTTTTTCAGCGTTGCGCCGCGCATTCTCCCGTATAATTTGTTCTGCCGTCATATTTTCTATATTAAAATTCTATCTTCTGCCTTCCAACTTCTATTTTCTAAAATATAATATTTTTTATAAATAATAATATGAAATGTAGTATTTTTTAAAAAATTAAAATTCATATATTAAAATTATTATAAAAATTTTGTAGTATTTTTGTATTTCTTAAATTACTTCAATTTTATATATTTTTTAACCATTCATAAACTTCCTAAATCCCCAAATGAATGCCCATATTGTTAGCAATATCCAAAAACCAATGATTTGTATTTTCTGCCACCAATTCAGCCCTGTTTTCTCTGTGTTTTTAACTTCCTGCTTCAAAATACTTTCTTCCTGCACCACAGAACGCAGGCTATCGTTTTCTCTGGCATAGTCCAGCAGCATCTCGTGTTCGTGTTTGCTATTGGCAAGCAATGTGAGGTATTTATCTTCAATGTTGCTCGTTTGGCTAACTGTGCTGCTTTCTTTACCTGTTTTGGCATTTTCATTTCGTATTTCCGTTTCCGATTTGATATTACCGTTTTCGTAATAATGTTTTTCCGTAAGCAAAATCAAACTGTTTTCTAACAGCGATTTGTTTCGCGTTTCACTGCTTTCAAACTTTGCCTGCCATAGCCTCGCCGCTACGCTGACGCTGTCTTTTTGTGTTACAGCATTAAGATATTGAGCGTGTTCGCTTTGGATTGTTCTATCCAAAATATCTATTTGCTCGCTCTGCAAATTGATTTGCGACTGCAACGTTCTCTTTGTCGGCGTGCAACTTACGATAATAAAAATTAAAACAACAATAATTATTGCTATTAAAAGGCAACCAATCCCGACAGGGTTATTTCTCGTTTTCATATCAATTAAATTTTTTTTAAAATTACACATAAAAAAATCGGTAAAATCCTTTTTTTTATTGGATTTTACCGATATAAAAATCTTTGTGTGGAAATAATTATTGTTTTTCTTTTCTGCCAAACTTTAAAAATGCCTGAATTATTGTAATAATTCCAACACATCCAAAAATAGTTCCTGCTAATTCTTTATTAAAATAAATAAACACGCCACTTATCAATAACAGTACTATTGATAAAACAAAGGCAAGCCAAAGTGATGTGGTTGTAATTGTAATTTCTTTGTGTGCCAACTTCATTCTGTTTGCATTAAATTCAAGTCGAGCATCCTGTTCTTTTTCTGTTCTGTTCATAATCCATTGAATTATTGCAGGATTTATTTCTTTTAATTTTTGCAATTCATCTGCCGATGGCAACAAATTGTCGTCAACTATGGTTTGCTGTTCTATTGCACCTGAATCCCGATTGGCTATAACACGCATGTTGCGTTGCTGTTTTGACATAAAATTTAATTTGTTTCTGCGGCAATATGCGTTGCTGCTTTAAAATCTGATAAAAAATGACGCACATCTTGATTAATGTTTTTTTTGTCAGCATCCAAACCTATATACTGAGGGTTATAAATATTTGGCAAAACATCTTTCCTGCACTGAGAATAAGAATTTGCAAACACGCCAAACATATTTTCAATGATTTTGTCCATTTTATTTATTTATTTATTTTTAACACTGCAAAATTACTAAAATATTCTAAAATACAACAAACATTAGTAAAATTATTTTGATAATTTAACTTTTTTAGGTAAAATCCAATATTTCAAAGAACTTTTTTTAAGGTGTCAATTTCGACACCTTTTTGCTCCCTGCGCCTCAACCAAGAGATGCAGGGTTGATTGTCGCGTGTTTCACAACGCACTAAAATCTGAAAAAATTTAAACATTTTAATCTATATTATTATGAAAAATCTTAACTAATTTTGTTCTTATTTAAGTTTTTGGGCATAAACCTTAACTTAATTAAATTGCTTGTTGAATTTTACCAAATCGTTCATTCGGTTGTTCCAACCTTTAAAAAAAACCTGTAACTTCGGATTTTTCTTAACAATATCATTAAGATATTGATAACGCGCCTTGTACAAATCCTGCAAAAAGGCTTCTTTGTCTTTTATTATCCTGTTATTGAGCATATTTAGCGTAACATAATCCACAATGCCGTTCTCTTTTAATCCGAGCAAGCGTTGCGGTATTTTTATCCCCCAAGCCCCGCTGCCCCAAACCCAATCGACCAAAGTATTAGCAACCGCCTGTGAAGTGATTTTATCTGCAAACCATCTGTTCCAATAATTTGACTTCAAAATTTTAATTGCGTCCGCATCTGTGATTAATTTCAAATCATTTACATCAATGCGTCCATCGCCATTTTTGTCGTAGCCCTGCGCTTTCCAAACGGCGATTGTAACGCCTTTATTAGTTGCGCCGCCCGGGTCATTGGGATTATTTACAAATCCGCCTTCCCATTTCAAAATGAACTTCGCCAAAATATTTACATCTGTCATATATTACTTACTTTTTTTATTTATTTTCGTTCTTTTCCCCTTTCGCCCCTTTTCCTTTTCGTGCCTTTGCTTGCGTCCGCTGTTTTGTTCTTTTTGCTAAAATCAATACCTACCTGCAAGTCGCCTTTCTTTATAAAGATTTTTTCCGCAGTCGATTTTATTGTAAAAATAATGCCTTGCGCTATTGCCCAAGTTACTATCATTTTTACAAAATCAAGTTCTATAAAAGTTAGCCCATCAACTATCAATATGTAAAGCACAAATGTTGCAGGAAGTGCAGTTGCAAGCCACGAACGCGCTGCATATTTTGATGCAGAAAATTCGCCGCCAAGTTTTTTGAACCTCCACAACCCCAAAAAATAAGGTATGTATGTTATAGCCAAAAAAACCAATAAGCAACATATAATTGCCACAATATTAACATTTTCCATCTTTTTTTCTATCTATTTAATGTATCTATTTAATAATTAATAATTTAAAGATTAAGCGTAACAGGAATGCAATATATTATCACTACATTACAACTTACAGCGTCATTTCATCCGCCGTTTTACAGAACCTTGCCGCATACACGTCTCAGCCCCAACCTGAACACTATTCTTTTTATATTTCTTCTTCCTCTATTGGCAGATTTTCCCCTAATGGCACTTCTATAAAGTCATCTACCGTTTGGCTTTGAGCAGGATAAACCTCCTCGCCAAGTACTTCGCCTGTGCTTTTCAAGGCAATCACTTTACCCTCGTCAGCCTTTATCTTTGTCAATAAAATTTCCGTTGTCATATTTTCTTTCTTTTTTAAATTTCAAAATTCCTTTTCTTACTCCCCTTCCCTGAGGGAAGGGGCTGGGGGTTAGGCTTCTATTTCACCACCACTGTATAATTCTTATCTGTTATAATAAGTATTTCCTCTGCTGTCAGTTTATTGTTATTTGCCGCCGAAATGTAAATAGTCCGTGCTGTTGGAACTTCCGCTGCCCTGTTGAAAACATCAAGTATTTTATTTTTGAACATATCGCCGAAAATCCAAAAACCTGTCGGCAATTCAAAATTATGCGGTACTATCAACTCGCGCAAGTTCGGGCAATTATAACCAACGTGTACAGCAGCAATTGCGCTGCCGCTCGGGTAATTCCAGTTAAGTAACGTTGAAGGTATTGTCAATTTCCTTAATGAATTCAAATTAGTTATCGCCGCCCCAGCGGCAGCATTGGTAGTTCCTAATGTTACAACTCCTTCATTAAGATATACTTCCTGTATTAACGGATTGTCTTTTATTTGTGATATTATTGAAGTTGCAGTACCGGGAACATTGACGCTCGTCAAACTCCCTGTTACTATCACTGTGCCATACACCGTTGTCTTCGTTACTGTCGTACTTACGCTGTTAATCACGTCCGCCGTTGCATTTGCCGAATCCTGTATCAAAATAGAATAAATTCCCTCGCCCGCGTTCAGCGTTAATGTTGTGGCATTTTCAGATGTGATTGCCCCCTGATATACCACTGTGCCGTCTGTTTTTGTTATTATGCAGTTTTTACCCACTGCAAAAGTTAAATTTATCGCATTGCCAGATGTAGATGTTACTGTGCAAATAATTTGCAGCGCATTTATATATTTGCCAGCCAATTGTTCAAAGTCCTGCAATTCTGCAAGCGTACTCTGTATTTGTGCTATCAGTCCCCCTGCCCCTGTAATATTAACAGTATTCGCCTGAATTTGCGCTTGCAGTTCAGTAAGGGTATTTTGTGCTTGCGCTATAAGCGTCTGCCCCATACTTACTATCCCCAATGCGCCGTCAATATTATTGGCATTGGTCTGTATCTGTTCTTGATGTTCAGAAAGCGTATTTTGCACCTGTTCTATCAGAGTGCGTGCGCTGTTAATATTATTGGTATTGGTCTGTATCTGTGCAGAAGCGCGGTTGTTAAACACTTGCTGTGTTGCCGTACTTTCTTCTATCTCCGTGCTGTTGATAAAACCGTTAGGCTTGGTTATCTTTACATTTATATCATCAGGACTTACGCCGCTTGCCCCGCCGCCGCTGCCTGAACTAAAAGACCCGATAAAAGCATTCAAAGCAATGCAAGCATCGGTAGCGTTGTCATATCCTGCGCCCTCTACCTCCAATTCATCAAGTTTGATAACAGTCAATCCGTCGCTGTCTTTGAAAATGTCTTTTATTACCACAGCCGTACCGTCTCTGGTTGGATGAGCCTTTTTTGTCGCCGCAAAAACAGTTTCCTGCCCTTTTTTGCTATCAACTATCTTAAAACTCCTGTCGTCTATTTTTTCTACATTTCTCATATTTCTTATTTTTTTATAAAAAACTTCTATCTTCTATCTTCTAAAAAAAGAGGGTGGAGCACGCTTCTGTAGTGATGGTTCTATCAATTCTGTAGCAATGGTTCTATTGCTTCTGTAGCGCTCTCCCCCCTTATGTTATCTTACATAAATATTTTCAGCCCTGAATGCAGGCACAGTAGGAAGTCCGCCCAAACTTGGCGGATACCACCCATTGTGAAATGCAAAAATTCGCACATAGTTACTTACTACTTTATTGCCCTTTGTCAAAGCAACGAAAAGCGAATAATAACGAGTTGCCTGTATGCTGCCTTCAACAGCAAAAGGGAATTTACCTCTTACCGTAGGTCCTCTGTTGCTGCCAATATAAAAATATCCATTATTATCCACAAAACCATATTGGTCAACTTTTACTATCTTAATAAATTCCTTTTCAATAAGCGAATTATCTACAAAAACTCCGCCGTATGTGTCCCTGCCTAATTTAAACTGCCAAACGCCGTTAATCAGGTTCATATCAAATTCAAAGCGTGCTGTAGCAGCCAACTCTCTATTGAGAAAGTAATTTGGTATGTTCGGCGATATGTTTCCATTATGAATAAAGAATCTTCCTATTGTTCCTCTCTGCTTCTTGAATACGCAAAGTTTTATCCCTGTCATATCCGCTACTGTCGGATTACCTATAACGGTTATAATGCCTCTGCGCTTGCGTATCTGAAATGAGGGGGCGGGCGGTTCGCCATTAATTTGTTTCCACGCGCCCCAATTACTGCCTGCCTCGCCTGAACGCATAAAAACGCCGTAAAGATTGTTGCCCCCGATATAAGAAAATGCAACTTGTACAATATTATCATTGTTATCCCCGCGCATAACAAGCAGTGCAAAATGATTGTTGCATATTATAGGATGTTCAGCAGGTAAATTAACAGGATAAACATTAGGCTCGCCGCAGGTATCTAATTCTTCTAATGAGTGTATTACTGCTCCGCCGAATGATGTTGAATTTCCGCCGCCGCTACCGCCTGTTTCACTGCCGCTGCCTACATAATTCCATTGCTTTGCTTCATTGTCCCAGTAAGCAAATTTCTTTGCTTTGACAACAAATGCAAACCACCCGCGCTCGCCCCCTTCTGGATATTTCGCATAAAGTTCCGAAAGTGCATCGACAGGAGGTTTCAAATACCGTAATACAGGTATCGACAGCAAGTCAAAATTATAATTGTTATTATTTCTCTCTATTAACGCCATAATCTTAAATCATTAAATTTTTACCCTTTCCCTTACTCCCCTTCCCTTTGGGAAGGGGCAGGGGGTTAGGTGTCGCCCCTCATCTGCTTTGCCCTTTCTTCTAATGCCTTCGCCGTATCGTGCTTTTCAAAGGAAGTAAGTACCTGCGCTGCATTCATATAAGCAAGAGGAACACAAAGTTTGTGGTCAATATCTACCCGCCCCGCTATCTCTGTAAGTGCCGTAACGTTTGGTATATACAACGCCTGCTCTATTGCAAAACTCTCTCCGCTGTTGGCAGCCTCTTTTGGAACACTGTAATAATACAACGCTTTCCGCACTCCCAACTCCCCCTCTCCTTCGGAGAGGGGGTTAGGGGGTGAGGTGTTTCGCAATACGCATACAGGGCGTTGCGGAGTTCCGCGTGTATATTCATTGGCTTGGCGGGCGTTGATATAAGGCGTTTCTTCGTATGCATCGTTGCACGCCACATTCCAACAAGCCATTTTAAACGATGATAAAAGCAGAAAGTCCAAAGGCAACAGGATATAACCTGTGCCTTCGGGTTTATTCTCTACTCTGGGCAAATGGGCAAAAGATTTTAATTCAAACCAACTGTGAGGAAATACCGCTACCGCACGCCGCCACGCCGCAGGATATAACCGCTCTGCATACAACGCAACTTTGGTCATATCAGAGCCAATCATAATAGCGTCCATAACGCTGATGTCCGCCTCGTTAAGTATAGTAACAACTTGCTGTATATATTCCTCTTTGGTCATTTTAAATTAATAATTAGTCGATTTTGAGGTTTGGAAAACTTACGCCAACCTCTGCTGCTTTGGCAAAAACCTTTTCTACACTGCCAAGCGCCTGAAAAGGTATATTGTAAGGCTCGCCTGTCAATACCGCTTTTGCTTCTTTAAAAGTAACAACTTCTGCAAATACCTTTGTACCGCCGCCTTGCAAGTTGTCTCCTTGCGGGTTGGGAGATAAAGCAGGGTTTGAATCGCCGTTTTGCAAGTTTTGGCTATCGCTATGATTGTCATCCTCTGCCGTTTTTTCTTTTTTAAGCAGAGTGATAGGCTGTATAAGCAATGTAGAGCCTTTTTTGTTGAAATACTTTGACTTTTCAATTGCGCTCATAATATCGGTATCTGTGGTTTCAAAAAGCAAAATGCCGTTTTTGTTTTTACTCTCAAAAACAACAGTCTTCGATTTGCCGTTCACGCTAAAATTTATCGCTTTCTTAACAGAATGTGCATTTTTTATCTGATATATCTTTTTCATTTTATAAAATTATTTAATTCTTATTTTTTCTTCCCCTTCCCCTATTCCCTCTATCACCCCTCTCCTTTAGAGAGGGGTTGGGGGTGAGGTGTATTGGAAAGGGGCTGGAGTGAGGCTAAAAAATAACTCTGCAATGTGCCTCGTTATTTGCTAAAATAAAGCAGTTTTCTTCCACTATTGACTGACCTTTTATGTCGGCTTTTGCTAATTTAATTCCGTCAATATCCACAGTCATAAGTCCGTAACTTTCTTCCCAACCATAACGATGGTCAAGCAGCAGACCGCAGTTGCTCATTCCCATATCGTCAAGCGATGGGTCGTCAGCAAACAGAATTTTCTTACCGCCAAAAAAGTTAATTGCCGTAAAGTTAATATTCAACTCTTTGTCGCGGTAAGTTTCTCCAAGCATTGTAGGATTGTTGAAAATAACCTTTTGAAATTCTGCGCTCAATATGCTGCCCATTGAAAAATATTTTACATTGCTGCTTCTGTTGCCTGTAAATACATATTTGCCAAATTCAATAATAGCATCAATATCAATAGTTCCGTTAAAGTCAAATTCTCTACCCGCCTGCGTCCAAACGCCCTCTTTGTAAAAAATCAACTCTTCGTTGTTATCGTTGTATTGTGTCGCTACCAAATCCTGACCCTGTGTTCCAAGCCAGAAATCTGGCATAGAAGTACGCAATTTCTCGTTCATAGCCAACTCAAAGCGGTCTTTATCTTTCCACAAAACCTCTTTGGTCGCTTTGTTAAACCAGCCTGAAACGCCAAATTCAATAATGTTCTTCTGTACATAAAATTCTTTGTCTGTCGGATATACATTGAACGGTTTCGTTCTTATTTGTGTTTCCGTTCCAGTACGCAGTCCGCGCAATGCGCGTGTCCCCGCTGCAACTCCGCCCGCACCGATAGGAATAGTACGTATCCCGCCTACTATCTGTCCGTTGCGGAATTTCAATACAGGCATTGAACCGTCAAAACTTACAACAGTACCCGACAAGCAGTGTCCATCGTCAGTTGCACCGTCCGATTTATAACCGCTGACATCAGGAAAAATAATGTTCTGATTGATAGATATAGCCTTGTTGTCAATGCCGAAATCAACCTTTACAAGTTCTGTCTGCTCGGTTGGCGCATTTGCAACTGTCAATTTAATATCTGGCGTAGTAACGCTATAAACGGCTATTTTATGGTCGTTTGTACGTTTTTTAATTTTAAAATTCTTTGCCAAAAGAGACATTGTAGTATAGTCGTATGGGGCAATTTTTATTACATCTTCATGTACCTTTCGAGTAACCAAATTAGGTGAGGCATTTACAGCCTCTTCCAAAGTCTGATAGTCTTCCCCTAATGCGCCGCCGCCGTCAAGGTCGGCATTTTCATCTACAGGTTGGCTTGTCGCCGTTGCAGCAGCAGGGGCTGCATCAGCCATCATAACATCTGCCCCTGCAATACCAAATACTGCGCAGAGCAGCAAAATTACGAACATCATAAGTCCGCTTCCTTTAATCTTATTCCAAAAATTTTTCATCTTATTTATTATTTTTAATATTTATAAAAATTATATTCTATCTTCAATCTTCCACCTTCTACTTGACCACTTCCAAGTCGTCTATCAAAGGTTTGTAGGTTTGGTTATTTATTTCAGGCGGTTGCCGTTTGCTGCGGGCAACGCTTGCTGTCCCATTGACATCAGGCATTGCCGTCTTTTCTACTTTCTTGCCTTTCATTTCGTCAATGGCATCGTTGCGCCCTGCAAGTTTTGCAGCGTCCTGTGCTGCATCGTAATTCTTTGCCTTGCGCAAACTGTCCCACACGCCATCGTCTGCCGCCATATTCTCTGCCAATTCTACCAAATCGAAAAAAGCGTCGTTGATTTCCTTTGCCTCGTCTTCGGTAATATTGTTTTTCTCTACATACTGTTTAAAGCGGTCGTTGTATGCAGAGTAATTGTCCCGAGTTTTCTTAATACGCTCGTCAGCCGCAGCCGCGCCCGCTTTGAATTTTGCCAAACTGTCATCGTCCCCTTCTGTCAAAAGGTCTTTGAAAAGTTTCCCGCCCGCTTCGTAGGGGTCTGCACCATTGCCTATCTCCACTACAAATTCTCTAAAAAGCGGATAGTCTTCTACCGACTTTACAAAATTGCCTACTACGCCCTCCAATTCGGCATAACTGCTTTTAAGTTTGTCGTGCTCGCCTGTTATCCTGTCGCGCTCGCCTGCCTCATAGTCAAACATCGTGTCGTCATCAGGTTCGTCCGTTATATCTGGGTTTGCTGCCCTGTAACGTTCCAAAGCCGCTGCACGCCCTTTTTTGGGCTTTATTTCTTCTGTCATTTCTGCCATATTTATTCTAATTATTTAAAAATTATATTTATTTTAAAAATGCAAAGAAAATACTTTTAAAATACTTTTTTTGCCCACGATAAAAAAACTTTCCGCTGCCTTTTGCCCACGATAAAAAAAACTTTTATTTTTGCGCTTCCTTTAATGTTTTTTTATGAAAAATACATTTGAAATTGAAAATTATATATACGACCTTTGGGCTAAAAAAAATCTCTCATTTGCGCAAATAGCACAGATGGAAATTCCTAACTTTCTGTCTCTGAAAAGAGTACGAAATATTTGTTACGCGCCAAGAGAGAAAGCAAAAAGTAAAACAGAGTTCGGAGTGCGTATGATTTTCCGCCTAAAATATCTTGATAATAAAAACATTAATAAAAGTATCAAATTCGCGTACAAAAATCAACCACCTACAAAAATATCCGAAAGTTCTGTGCGCCGAATTATCAGAAAAAAAACCAAAGTAATGCAAACAAAAAAATCTAACTCCCAACTCCCAACTCCCAACTCCCAACAAATATGATTATCGCAATTGATTTCGACGGTACAATAGTACAAAGCAATTTTCCCAGCATTGGTGCGCTCATACCAAACGCAAAAGAAAGTATAAACAAACTTTTTCAGGACGGGCATTATATTATTATTTGGACGTGCCGCCAAAACGAACAACTGCTCGATATGTTCAATTTCCTTGTAGCCGAAAATATTCTTTTCCACCGCTGCAACGACAATTCCCCCGAACAAACAGCAAAATATGGTACTAACTCCCGCAAAGTATATGCCCACGCATATATTGACGACCTTGCCATCGGTTGCCCAAAAACTTCCGACAACCTGCCCGATTGGCTTGAAATATACCAACAAATCACCGCCGCCGAAACCAACTACCAAAATAAAATGGCTGAAATACAAACTTTTAACCCAAAAAACCTTATTAACCTTTCGTGCCTTCGCCCTTTAACCATTAACCATTAATATGCAATTCCTAATTATCATAATCTTCCTTCTCGTTTTTGCTTTTTTCGGCAATTCGCTCGGTTACGATTCTGTGTTTCCGTTATACAAACACCTCACATTCAATTTTCAGCACGCAAATCTTATGCACCTGCTTATTAATTCTGTGGCATTCCTCTCTGTGTTTCGGCTGTTGCGCCCTTACCTGCGCCCCTGTTTATTTGTTTTCGGCTCGCTGTTTATTACCGTTGCAGCCTCTTTTCTTCCCTTTTGCTACTACGACCGCCCTGTCGTTGGCGCATCAGGTATGATTTACGCTATGCTCGGTATGTGGCTCGCCCTTATTGCAACAAAAAAAATAAGGTACAAAAACTATAAGTTCCTGTACCTTTTTGCATTATCGCTTGTAATATGTTCTGCTGTTGGTTTCTACCGCGCCAATTCCGCTGTAACTCTCCACTTCTGCTGCCTGCTCTGCGGCTTTATCCTCTGCCGCCTATCACTGTATTAGATCCACCTTTTACCTTTCGTCCCTTCGCCCTTTCGTGCCTCTATTTATTTCATTAAGTATTCTGTTGTATTCATTATGCGCATTTTTTAGTAGAATATCCAAATGCTCTTTATCTTCACTTTTTACTGCTTTTGTTAATGTAGATAACGCGCCTGTTGATTTAAAACGTAAAAAATCTTCGTATGCTTTTGCATTTTCTTTTAATTTTTCATATTTCGCCCGCTGAAAAATATTCAAATTCTCTTTGCCTTTTTTATCTAACTTTTTCCACTCTTGCGCATCGCTCGCTATGCGGTTAAATTTTGTTATATTGCCGTCGCTGTCTGCACCAATATATTTTGACACAATCTCTTTCATTTCCTTTTCCGCTCGGCTTTGGCTATCGTAAGCAAGTTTAACGCGCTTTGCGTAATCTGTAATGCTCTCTCCCTCACGCAGTTTCTTTGTAGTTGCAATGCGTACGCTCTGCGGAACATTAGTAAAATATTGCCACGCCATAGCAGCGCCGCCTTTTTCTATTATGCCTCTCTCTATTCCTTCATATACATTTAAAACAGTTTTTGTATTTAATCCCAAACCGAATTTCAAACTGTACTGCATAGCGGCATACGCCATTTCTTCATCAAAGCCATCTTTTGTGGCTTTCTTTAACTCGCTAACAGCACGGCTTATTTCGCTATCCATCAAACTTTGTGGTGCATATCCATCAAATGCCGAAACTAACAAATTTCCACCCAATACATTATTCAAAGGAGAATGCCATGCGGCATTGAGCAACTGTCTTTCTTTTTCGTCGTCATCATCGTAGCCGCCCGAAATTAACGAACTCAATACCATATCAAACATTTCAAACGCCACATTGGCAATAAATCCACTGTAAATAAGTTTCAATACAGCCTTACCGTTAGCATTCAATACTTCTTTCTGCGCGGCTTTCTTTGCCTCTGCCTCGCTCATTCCTTTTGTTGTGTTTTCTGCGGTAAGAGTTAATATTTGCCTGCCCGCCCGCTTCAATTGTAATGCCCCCTCTGTTACATTGCGCCCAAAGCCAAAATTGGCATTCATAAAAGCGGACATACTTACTGCCCACCACGTTTTGCTTTTTTGTAATTCCGATAAATAAGCAGGATTCGCGCTTTGTGATACTTTGTTGCTATAATTTGCCGCATCAAACAATGCGCGTTCCCGAGCCGCCTGTTCGCTCATTCCTATGCCCAAATTCTTTTCATATTCATATTCGTAAATAGCGCGGCTGCCGCAAGCGAAAAACCATCCATCCATCCATTTGTTTGGCAACATTCCTTTGGTAGTAAGCCACTGACTACCCTTATCTATCGCCCTGCCTGCCTTTCCAAAGGCGCGGGTTTCTTTGCCTGTTTTCTCAATAATCTTATTATCAATTCTTGCACCAAAACCTCTTTTGCCCGCTGCCTGCAAACTGTCTTCCCATTCTTCTGTTAAAAGTTTTTCGTTTCCAAATACGCCCTGACCTAAACGTTCTGCGTATGTAGGCAAATTGTTTTTTGCCCAAGTAATGCTGTCTTTGAATTTTATGGGATTTAAAAGGTTATTTATAAGTTTTTCGTAGTATTTCGCATTTACAGCATAAAACGGATATGATAATACTGCCGCACCCTGTTTGAATGCTGTGTTTATCCGCCCTGCTATCGCCGCGCCCTGCAATTTTCTCACAGTATTGATAAATGTTTGTTCTGCATCTGTAGGTTCTTTCTGATTTGCATCTACGGCAATCCGCGCTGCGCTCTCAAAAGCCTCAAAACTGCCCGCGCTGTTAGCCTCCATTCTATTGCGGAATTCACGGTTTTTCAGCAAAGCGTTCAAGTCTTTACGCAATTTGGCATAGGCGTTCCAACTTTCCATATCTCTGCCGTGTTCCATTAATATATCAATGAAATTCGCATCAAGTTTGATATGTTTTGTCGTTTTCACTCGGTTAATTATTGCCCCTGTCATAGTACTTGGCAATGCAGGACTTATATCATCTATGTCCGCTTTAGGAGTAAGGTCTTTGTCCGCATATTTTAGCGGAAAATAATGGGCAACCTTTCCCATACTCGTACCAAAAACATCAATATGCGTCTTGTTGTATTTCTCGCGAGTGTCTGTTAAAAACTCGTCCTGTATCCAACGCCCAAACCGTATGTATTTTTCCCCTAATGTTTTTTCAATACTGTCAATGTCTTCTTGAGTAATTCCCATTCCATTAACAAATCTTTCCTTTTCCGCATCATATCTTCCTTCTAATTTTTCCCTTCCGTCTGCGTGTTGCCACGTCAGCCAAACATACATCAACTCGCCTTTTGTCATTGGTATGGTTTCAGTATGCATTTCGCCGTCATCAGCGCCGCTTTCTTCCGGATAAAGCATATAAGTCAATGAACACCCGCTGTATGTACGGCTGTCGGAAAGCACTTTTTCAAAACTCTCCCCAAAAATACTTTTCGCCGCGCTATTTACAGTCGCCGCATATTCATTATAGCCATTCCACATTTGGTCGCTTGCCTTAGTGAGTAATGGCATCCAACGGCGATACATTGCACCTTCGCCTGTGGGATGGTTTCTGTCTATGTAACTCAACATAAACTCAAAACTTTTGTATGCCGACAAATACCAACGTTTCAATAGCGATGGTTTTACTGTAGGCATTTTCTTTTCTTCCCCTTGCGTTTTTACAGGCTTGTCTGTTACAGCCGCTATCGCTTCTGCCGCTATTTCCATGTTATGCGCTATCTCGCGCTCTTTCCATTCTGCAAGATTACACATGCCCAACTCTATCAAATCAGTAAGTTCGCCAATCAACCACATTTGCAGTTTTTCCAAGTCGTGCTGACGCTCTAATATTGCTTCCCATTTCCATTTATCTGGGTTTTCAATATTGAACTCTATTATGTCCTGATTTCGTAATGCTTTGATGTCCGATTCTACATCTCTTATGTCTGTATAACGATTTAACAACTCAATAGCAATTAACTTGCGGGCATCGCCCTCTTTGTACTTGTAATTTTTTTCGCCCATTTGCTCGTTTATTTCATTGGCAAATGCTTGTAATTTTTCGCGGCTTGTATTATAGTTGTCGCGCATATATTGTATTATTTCCCGCGTGCCCTCATCTACATTTTTTGCCACCGATACTCCGCGCTTATTTTTTCCTTGTATAGCAAAATATCGGTTATAAGCATTCAACCCCGACAACAAACCAAATACATTTTTATCCAATGTATCTTTGCTGTCTTCCGAAAGTGCATTGCTCGCTTTTATTGCAGCATCAAGTTCATAAATAGCGTGAGTATTCAATATTTTGCCGTGTATCAAACCGTTCAATATCTCTTTGTTCTTACGCAAAATAATTTTCATAACAGATTGATTGACAGCCTTTATGCCCTCTTTCAAACTGCCGATGGAAGTCGCGCTTTCAAGTCGATTTATCAATGCCTTAAAATCGCGCTCGCTCATCATATCTACTATATCCTTGCCTATATAAGCGCGTATATAATCGGTAATATCCTTTGCCGCTTGCTTTATCTTCGGCAAATTTTGGGTCTTTAAAGTCTTTGCATTTATTGCCTTGAAAATTGAAACTATATCAT
>WRGS01000223.1 GCA_009787075.1 Paludibacter sp. | reverse complement strand
CCAAGAGCAAAATTAAATTTTTACTCCCCTCAAGAACTTTTTTTTATATCTTTGCAAAATAAAGTTAAATTCTATACTTGAAACTACTATTTTCAACTTTTTTTAAGAAAATTTTTACAGTAAAAAAAAAAATTGTACTTTTGCACTTATTTTTTTATTTTTAAAAGGAAAACTAAAAAAATGCCAAAAAAAAAGCCAAATCTTAATCGGAAATTTTCGTTCAGTTATTTCAATTATTTTTACAAAATAATTGGCAAACATGTTTATATCTATTTGTTTTTCAATTTTATAATTGGTTTGCTTGATGGTTTTGGGCTTATGATGTTTGTTCCTATTTTGCAGGTTGCATCGGGCGATGTTGCCGCACGGGAATCGCTTGGCAGTTTGTCGTTTGTTCTTGATTTTTTCAGTTGGGTAGGTTTGCCATTAACTTTGCTTAACGGGCTGATTATTATGGTTGTATTGTTTGTTTTCAAAGGACTTGCTACCTATATTCGCGCAATTTATTACACGCATCTGCGGCTGAAAGCGGCTTTGAAAATGCAAACGACAATGGTTCGCAAGTTTGAAGGAATTACATACGAGGGCTATACAAAACTTGAGGCAGGGCGTATTCAAAGCGTTCTTATTGGGCAGGCGGGCGAAGTTATAAATGCTATGACAACCTATTTTGGTATGTTTCAAGAGGCTGTGATGGTTGTTGCTTATATGGCGATTGCCTTTTCTGTGAATTGGAAATTTGCTATTATGGTGCTTATCGGCGCGTATGCATCTAATTACTTCTTTAATTATATCAATAAAGTTACCAAAGATTATTCGCGCAAAATTGTTAAAGTTGGTTTTAATATCAACGGCGATTTAATTCAATCAATTCAAAATTTTAAATATCTCAAAGCCACTAATTATTTTAAAATTTTTGCCGAAAGATTGGTGAAAAATATTGTTCTCAGTCAGCAATACAGTTTCAGATTAGTGCGCCTTAATGCAATAGTAACCTCCGCCAAAGAGCCGATAGTGATTACTGTTATTGCAATAGTTACCGCCATTCAGGTTTTGGTTATTAAAGATTCGTTTACTTCTATGCTGGCGGCGTTGTTGATGTTCTACCGCTCGCTGAATTATCTTGTGCGCATTCAAACTGCGTGGAATATGTTTATTGGTCAAAGCGCATCTATTGATGCTGTTGAAGAAATGAGCGAAGAATTTACGCTAAAAAAAGAGCCTGCTTTTGATGAAAAAGTTGAAAATATTAACGATATTGAAATAAAAAATTTGCTTATTCAATTTGGCGATAAAGTTATTTTACACGATATTAATATTTTAATTCATCAAAAAACCTCTGTTGCCTTTGTGGGCGATAGCGGCGCGGGCAAAACCACGCTTGCAAATGTTGTATGCGGGCTGCAAATTCCGCACGGAGGCGAGGTTATTACCGAAGGCAAAAATATTTATCAGACCGACCTTAACTCTTACCGTTCAAAAATCGGTTATATAACGCAGGATTCTGTTATTTTTAATGACACAATTTTTAATAATGTAACTTTTTGGGCTGAAAAAACTCCTGAAAACCTCGAAAAATTTTGGAATGTGCTTTCAATGGTTTCAATGAAAGATTTTGTTCAAGGGCTTACCTCAGCCGAAGATTCCACTTTGGGACACAACGGAATTCTTGTTTCAGGCGGGCAAAAGCAGCGAATTTCAATCGCCCGCGAACTTTACAAAGACGTAGAACTGCTGATTATGGACGAGGCGACCTCTGCGCTTGATTCTGAAACAGAATCGCACATCAAAGAAAGTATTGATATGCTGCAAGGCAAATTTACGATGGTAATTATTGCCCACCGCCTTTCGACAATTAAAAATGTTGATACCGTTTATTTGCTTGAAAATGGAGAAATTACGGGCAGCGGCTCGTTTAAGGAACTGCAAACAATATCCTCACGTTTTAAAAAAATGGTCGAATTGCAGGAACTGTAAAAACGCCACACGAGCATCAAAATTTCATTTCTACTGCAGGTTTTTTCAAATTAGAGTGTTAGGTTCATAAAAATTTCTACTTTTGCAAATGAAATTTTCATGAATTTATAAAATATTAATTTAAAAACTTTATAACAAATGACTCACAAAAGATTGATTATTGTATTGACAGCGATGTTTTTTATCGTTGCTTCCGCTTTGGCAAATGATTACAGCGATGGCTGGAACGCTTTTTTGAAAAACGACTTTAAAAATGCGCGTGCGCTGTTTGTTAAGGCGCAAAATGACGCTGCAACGGCTTCTGATGCGGCTTTGTCGCTTGCGCTCATTGACTGGATGGAAGGCAAATATGCTGACGGATTTAAAAATATTCAGCAGTTTTACAGTTCTGCAAATCAGCCCTACGCCGCTTTGTATGCAGTAAGTTCGTTGCCCATTATCAATAAATATGAGGATTATCTGCCGACAGAAAAAGCGGCTTTTTATGAAAAAATTCTTGCTGATAATAATCTCAATGGCACTTTGCAGGCTACTACAAACGCCATTTTGGCAAATTATTATCGCTTTATGAACAACGATAAAAAAGCCGTAGAATATCTCAATAAACTTGGCACAATTGATTGCTGGCAAGTGCTTGGCGTGTTCGACAACGCTTCGGGCAGCGGCTTTGTTAAAGATTGGGGCGCGGTGGCAAAAGCGAAAACCACAGATATTTTCAAAAACAATGTTAATGCCGATGTGAATTGGTATATTCCTGTTGCTGCGCGCTTCGACCGTTGGTTCGATTTTTCAGATTATTTCGATTTGGACAATACGATAATTTATGCGCAATCGTTTGTGCAAAGTCCTCAAACGCAGGAAGTTTATTTGCGGGTAGGAACGAGCGGCTCATTGAAAGTATGGATTAACGATGCGCTTGTGGCGAGCGTTTCAGAAGAGCGAAACTGTGATTTGGATGTTTATGGTTATAAAGTAAAGTTGCAGCAGGGCGCAAATCGCGTTTTGGTGCAAATCGGGCAAAGCGAAATTGACCGTTCAAACTTTATGCTTCGCTTCACAGATGAAAATTCTCGTCCGATTACATCGCTTATAGCAAAAGCAGAATATGCTGATTATCAAAAAGATAATTCAACTTACAATACAGAAGCATTGCCTTTTTATCCCGAAGCGCAATTGCAAAAAACTATCAATGAACAGCCCGAAAATTATTTGTATAAAATTCTTTTGGCGCAAACTTATCTTCGCAACGACAAAGCCTTTGAGGCAACTTCGGTATTGAAAGAAATGGAAGAGAATTTTCCAAAATCAACTTTGGTATCATATTCATTGATAGAGGCTTATGCGCGGGCAAAGAATAAAACTGACCTTTCGCGCGAAGTAGAAGGAATAAAAGCCAACGACCCGCAGTCGTTTATCGGGCAGCAATATAAATTAAGCGAAGAAACTGATTTGAATCATTACGATGAAGCCGAAAAAATTATTAAAAATATTATTTCTAAATATGGCGAAAGCGAATATACCGATAATGCACAGCGTTCGCTCGCCAATTATCAGGATAAGAAAGGCGATGTAATTGCTTGGACTGAAAAACTTTACAAAAAATATCCTCACGATTTTTCTTACGTTTCAGGCTATTACAACATTGAATCGAACAAAGACGGCGGCAGCAAAAAAGCATTGCAGATTTTGGAAAAATATAATAAAGCATATTTCGACCAAGAGGCGTTATCTTCGCTTTCTGACGAATATTTTACTTTGGGGAATACACAAAAAGGCATTGCCGCAATGGAGATGTTGAAGAAAAAATGTCCAAACAGCATCTCGTATTTATGGCAATTGCAAAATCAAATGGCAAAAATGCAAAACTACTCTCAAGCCTTGTCTTACAACGATTTAATTCTCAAACAACGACCTTTTGACGGCGATGTTTTTGAAATTAGAGGACATATTCAAAAAGAACTTGGCAGAAAAACTCAAGCGATAGAAAGTTTTAACCGCGCAATTTATCTCAAACCTACCGCTTACGACTCGCGCGAACAGGTTCGGCAGTTGGAAAACAAAAAGGAACTTTTTGACCTTTTCCAAAAATTTGATTTGAAAAAGTTGATTGCCGATGCGCCAAAAGCCGCCGATTTTCCGCAGGATAATTCCGTGATTTTGCTTTATCAAAAGCAGATGGTGGTTTATCCTGAAATGGCAAAAGAATACAAAACAATAATTGTAGTAAAAATTCTTACTCAGGCGGGGATTGAAGATTGGAAGCAATACAACGCAAGAGGAAATATTGAAAAAGCGGAAGTTATCAAAGCAAACGGCACGATTGTAAAAGCCGAAGGATACAATTCCGTAGTTTTTACAAATTTGGAAGTTGATGATGTTGTGCATATTGAATTCAAGCAGCAAGACCATTCGCGCGGGGCTTTGGCGCAATATTTTTATTCCGATTTTAATTTTGAATATCCGATTCCCGTGCATGAGTTTATGTTTTCTTTGCTTATTCCAAATGATAAAAAATTCACTTCAAAAGTTACAAACGGCAGCATTGAGCCATCGGTTTCGGACATTGAAAATATGAAACTTTATACTTGGGAAAGCACAGATGTTCCCGCTGTTCGTCAAGAGTCATATATGTATTTTTACGATAATATCGAACAACTTTATCTGAGCAGTTTCCCCGACTGGAAATTTATTGCCAATTGGTATAGAGACTTGACTTTCAGCAAGTTTGCGCCCGATTATGTCTTTACCAGTACTTATAATAAACTTATTAAAGGAAATGAAAATAAAACACCTTTGGAAAAGGCGAAAATTTTTTATAATTATATTGAAGAAAACATAACTTATTCTTCTGTGGCTTTTATGCAAAACAATTACATTCCGCAAAAGCCTTCACGTACCATTACAACGCGGCTTGGCGACTGTAAAGATCTTGCTACGCTTTTTGTCGCTCTTTGCCGTCAGGCAGGAATTGACGCAAACCTTGTGCTGATTCTCACACGAAATGTTGGCGGAAATAATATGGTTTTGCCATCAATAGAATTTAATCATTGTATTGCCCAACTCAACGACAACGGCAAAACATATTATATCGAATTGACTGATAATAATTTACCTTTTGGCGTTTTGCCGTTTATTGATATTAATGCGCAGATTTTGCCTATTCCTTTTGGAAAAGATGCGGCAAGCAGCGAATTAATTCATTTGATTTCAAAAACTCGTCCGCAAAACAATTCCATCTGTCATCAAAATATTATTATTAATGGAAATAATATGAGCATCGCTCGTTCAACCGATTATATAGCGGCATCGGCATCTGATTGCCGAAATCGATATAAAAAGCAGGGAGATGACAAAAGAATTAAAATGATTAACGAAAAAGTTTCGGCGGCGTTTAACAAATCTGTAATTATTACCGATTTGAATTTTATTAATTTGGATAATTTGAAAGATACGGTTACGCAGAGTTACAAGTTTGATGTCAGCAATGTTTTACAGGACGTAGCGGGAATGAAGATTTTCAAACTTGCGTGGGTTGATAAAAATTCGCCTGACCTTATTGCGCCCGAAACGCGCAAATATCCGCTCGAATATTGGGCTTATCAACTTGAAGATGTTACAACCGAAATTCTGACGCTCGAACTGCCAGCAGGCAAATCGCTTGTAGAAACACCGCAAAATGTGTCGCTCAATTGCGCAAACGCATCTTATATGCTCACTTTTGATACAAAACAAAAGGGAAAACTTATTGCTACGCGCATTTTCACGCTCAAAAAAGATGTTGTTTCAAGCGAGGAATATCCTGCTTTCCGTACATTCTTAAACCAAATGAACGAAGCAGACGAAAAACAGTTTGCTATAAAGTAAAAAATATGGGATTGGGGCTTGTTATATTGGGTCATTTGATAATTCTTTTTATTTTAAGTTTAATTATTGCTGTTGTTTCTGCAATAGTAACTTTTATGGTAAGTAAAAAGAAAAACATTTTTGGCTTTTTGTTTGCCTTTTATATTTCTTTTTTAATTATAATGTAACGATTTCAATCTCCTAAAACGTCATTGCGAGTGCGACAGTCCGAAGCAATCTATTTAAAATCAATATTATAGATTGTTTCACTGCGTTTGCAATGACTGAAAAACAGGATTTTTAGGAGCACCCTTATGGTTGCTTTTCAAAAAAAAATTCTTACTTTTGTGCAATAATAATAAATAAAATATAACAATGAAAACAACAACATTTTTAAAAGTAGCATTGGTAACAATAGTCTGCACATTAACAGCCTGCAAAAGTCAAAAAGAAACGGCGGTAAAAGCAGAACCAGAAATCGCCAACAAATATTGGAAATTGGTGGAACTGAACGGTGCGGCAGTGGAAAGTACAGCGCACATCATATTCAGAACTGACGGCGCTGTAAATGGCAATTTAGGTTGTAATGAATTTAACGGCGTATATATGCAGCAGGAAGGCAACCGCATAAAATTCGACAAGTTGGTAAACACTCAAAAAATGTGCTTGGATATGAGCGTGGAAGACGAGTTGAAGCGCGTGCTGCAAATAGCCGACAATTACAATCTTACAGAAAAGCAACTTGTTCTCAATAAAGCGCGAATGGTGCCTTTGGCACGGTTTGAGGCGGTGTATATGAATTGACGCCGCCTTTTCACAAATGCAAATTATGCCCCATTTGGTTTTGTTTGGTTTCCAAATAAAAATGATTGTGTGCGTTCGGCGTGATTTCGATAGGAATATTTTCTACAATTGAAAGTCCGTATCCCTCCAAACCTATTCGTTTCGATGGGTTGTTGGTTATCAACCGCATTTTTGTTACTCCAATATTTCGTAAAATCTGCGCCCCAACGCCATAATCGCGCTCGTCGGCTTTAAAACCAAGATGAAGATTTGCCTCCACAGTGTCAAGACCTTCTTCTTGCAGTTTGTACGCTCTGATTTTGTTCATCAAACCAATTCCGCGTCCTTCCTGCATAAGATAAACAATCACGCCTTTGCCTTGTTTTTCAATCATTTGCATTGCTTTGTGCAGTTGCTCGCCGCACTCGCACCGCAGCGAGCTAAAAATATCGCCTGTAACGCAAGACGAATGTACGCGCACAAGCAGCGGTTCTTCGCGTTCCCACGTGCCTTTTGTCAGTGCAACGTGTTCTAATCCGTTGGAAATTTGGCGGAAAGGCGTAAGTTTGAAATCGCCGTAAATTGTTGGAATATCAACAGTTACGCCGCGTTCTACAAGCGATTCGCGTTGCAGACGGTATTCTATCAGCGATTTTATTGAAATAATTTTCAAATTAAATTCTTTTGCACATTTAAGCAAATCGGGCAACCGCGCCATTGAGCCGTCTTCGTTCATAATTTCAATCAACGCGCCTGCGGGTTGAAGTCCTGCAAGCCGTGCAAGGTCAATCGCTGCTTCAGTATGTCCTGCGCGGCGCAAAACGCCTTTTGACCGCGCGCGCAGCGGAAAAATATGTCCGGGACGACCAAAATCTTCCGGTTTTGAAGCGGGATTGGCAAGGGCGCAAAGAGTAGCGGCGCGGTCGGTTGCCGAAACTCCTGTTGTGCAACCTGCTAATTTATCGACACTTACGGTAAAAGGAGTTGCAAAAATCGACGTATTATTTTCTGTTTGAATATCAAGTTCCAACGCTTGGCAACGTTCTTCAATAAGCGGCGCACAAAGCACGCCTCGACCATTTTTTAACATAAAATTGACCATTTCTGGCGTGATTTTTTCGGCAGCGCAAATGAAATCACCTTCATTTTCGCGGTCTTCATCATCAACCACAATCACAAATCGCCCTGCACGTATTTCATCAATTGCCTCGTCTATTGTATTTAACATATTTTTTTAATTAGAAGTTAGAAGTCTGAAGTTAGAATAAGAATTTACTTTTTTCGTTGTTTTTATATATTTTTCGGCTTTCTATTATTTGATTTTTATTCGTTTTTAAAAAAATTAATAAATCATTCCAATATTTCGCACGAGTTTTATTGTTTTTTAAAGTATTTGTAATCAGTTTTTTGCGTGCATTTCTGATTTCTTTGTCAATATTAATTTCTTTGTTAATATCTGTAAATTCAATCAGCCAAAGCACTTCATTTTCGCGGCTGTCGTAAAGCGGACGCGGACGGTCGTTATCGTGAACGATGCGCAAATGTGGACAAATTCCAAGTTTTAAATCGTTGTAAAACAATCGATTAATATAATTATCATCTTCGCCGTAATGATAAAAAATGGGGTCGAAACCGCCGACTGTTTCAAGGGTTTTTCGTGGAATAAACCAAGCGGCAGCATTCACGTATTTTGTTTGATAAATATCTTTTAAATTATTGAAATACAAATCATTAAAAATTTCTTTATCGGTGGTTTTATAATCAAAAAATCGTCGTAAAAGCAATTTTTCTATGCAGTTTTGTTCTTTATTCAAATGAATGGGCGAAATAATTCCATATTGAGAATTTTCTTCTGCAATTCTAACTAATTCATTTACAGTATTTTGTTCAATCAACCAAGCATCCTGATTCAGTAGAAAAACATAGTCTGCGCCGTTTTCGAGCGCGTATTTTATTCCCAAATTATTTCCGCGCCCAAACATTAAATTTTCGGAAGGCTTAATCAAATGAATTTCAGGATAATTTTCGGCAATAAAATCAACGGTTTCATTATTTGGCGAATTATCTACAACAACCACATTTACAGGTATTTGTGAAGCACGAAAACTATTGAAACAATGTTCGTACCATTGCTGTCCGTTGTAAGTTACTATTACGACAAAATTTTTTTTCATTTGTATAAAAATTATCGCTTAATAATACGTTTTACCACTTTTTTGGTTTGTTTGACAAACTTTTTAAAAAAAATATTTAATTTACGAAAAAATATGAAACAGGGACTTAGTGCATACAAAAATCCATTTGCCAAATTAAAATGAACAAAATAAAATTTTTTGATGCCTGAAAAATAATTACTTTCTATGATTTCAGGCAAATGCGGCAATAAAGCAGTTACAATTTTTTTTCTTTGAGCAAAATTGAAATATGGTATTTCTTTCATCGAAAAATCCAAATTATATTCCAATGTATCATCTTTTATTAACTTTGCAAGTTCAGGAAATTTGTCTTTTATTTGTTTAGAAAAATTCAGTAAATAAGCGCAAAGCGTTATTTGACAGTAATAATTTATAGTTGAAAAAGGCTTATTAATTTGAGATTCGAGATTTGTTCTGTAATAATACAAATCTTGGAACAAATTTTTTATTCTTTCTGAATGAAAATTTGATTCCAAAGAAAATATTATATCTTCATAATAAGGCATATCTGGGAAATATATTTCATTATCAATAAGCAATTTACGCCTAAAAATTTTATTCCAAACAGAATCTGCAAAACCATTTTTCTGTGTCGCCAAATATTCGGGTCCGCTAACGATTTCTTTTTCATCAGAATAACAATATGTATTGAATGGAGTTAGTTCGACTTTTCCATTTTCTGTTTTATATCTTTGTACTCCAAATTTGAGAATATCAAGATTTTCATTTTCAACTATATTCAACAACATTTTAAAACAGTTTTTCTCAACAAAATCATCATCATCATTAAACCAAATAAATTCGCCTTTAGATGCTTTCAAAGCGACATTGCGCGTTTCTGCTTGACCTTTATTTTCTTTATTATCTATCAAAATTAAATTTTTATGTTTATTTTGATATTTTACAATAATATTCCTTGTGCCGTCAGACGAACAATCGTTCACGCAAATTATTTCATATTCGGATTCAGGAATATCCTGATTATACAAACTATCCAAGCACTCGCCAATATATTTTTCAGCATTATAACAGGGAATGAGAATTGATAACCGTATTATTTTTTCATTCATAATATATTTTTTTTGCGGTGATTATGTTGTTTGATTTTTTCTTTCAACAATAAAGTTCTTCGCCATCCAAGAGTATTAATCAGAAATTTATGCATAGAACTTTTGCCTGTCGTATCGAACTCAATGTTGTTTTGCCTCATAAATTTTTCAAGCGGTTTCAAATATTTTTCATTATTGGGACGAAATTCTGTTATATAGTCATACAGAAGTTGCGAGCAGGCATATTTTGTTTTTTCAGAATAATTATTTTTCAATAAAATGCTCGCTATTGCAGTCCAAGCAATATATTTAAAGTTCAAATAATCAGCCGTAACTTGCTTGCTCAAACTTCCGGGCGTTGTGCGCCAATAAACTTTAACTTTCGGTACATAATGAACGCTTGCGGCTTTTGTCATAACGCGGGCATAAAATTCGCCGTCTTCATTATTGAGCAAAAACTCATTCCAGCCTCCTGCCTGCTCAATTATATTTCTGTGCATCAGATACGATGCCGGAAGTATGATGCTGCGGGCAATCAACATATCATTAAAAAGTTCCAAAGGTTTATCGTAAGATTTATCTTTATGCGATGAATTGTACGGCAAAATATTATTTACATCATCATAAAAATTTACATAAGAAGAATAAACCACATCGGCATCAGACAAATTATGGGAAATAATATAGTTCATTTGCTTTTCTATTTTGTCCAAATCTATAATATCATCGTGGTCAATATACTGAATATATTCTCCTGTCGCTTTTTTTAAAGCATAATTCCGAGCGGCGCAAACGCCTTTGTTTGTTTGTCTGTATATTTTCAATATGTCTGATTCATAGGTTTTCGCAATTTTCAATGAATTATCTGTCGAACCGTCATCTACAACAATTACTTCCTTGTTTTCCCAAGTTTGATTAAGCGCCGATTCAATTGTTTGAGCAATATATTTCTCAGAATTATATAATGGAATTAAGATAGATACTTTTTTCATTTGTGCTGAAAAATATTAATTTATATAAATTTTTTGAATATTTTTTTTATATTTTTTAAATGATTTCTAAAAAAACTACGAATATCTTCTTTCATTATTCTTTTATAATAATGATTGTAATTTTTTTTGTATAAAGCAATGTTGAACAATATTACAAAAAAACCAAAGTACGACTTTATAAATAAATCTCGATTTTGAAGAATTATTAATTTTTCATTTGGAATTAATTCTTTTGTTTTTTTATCCCAATATTTTACAGGTTTGTATTCAAATACATTTATATCAGGCGGAGATTCCAAGCGAGAACTCAAACCTGCGGCTTGTGTTTCGTGTATTCTGTAAGACATTAAACATTCTGTAATAAATGCTAATGAATTATTTTTTATTGCATACAAAGATAAAGCCTCATCGTGTAAAACATCGTGATAATCTCGAAAATCAATGTTGCCTGCAACAAAATCCCGCTTAAAAGCCATAGTTGCTCCCGTTATCCGATTATCAATATTCAGCAACTCAAAGGCATATCCTTCAGCAAATAATTGCTGCGCTTCTTCTTTAAAATTAACAGCGTCAAATAATGTCTTAGAATAAATATTATTGTTGTTATCTACCAAATTTGCATTAGCAAACACAACGTGAATATCAGGATGTTCGTTAAAAAAAGAAATTACTTTTTCTGTTTTATTGTTATGCCAAATGTCATCTTGATCTGATAAAAAAATTATATCATAATTACATAACAATATGGCTTTCTGAAAATTAGCTCTTACACCCAATCTTTTTTCATTAATATGCAAATTAATATTAATTTTATCGTTCCATCTATTTATAAAACTATTAACAATGGAAACAGTATTGTCTTGCGATTGGTCATCGCAAATAACTATCTCATTTGGTAATAATTGCTGACTGACAATGCTTTTTAATTGATCTTCAATATATTGCTCGCCATTAAACGTACACAAAGCAACCGAAATTGTAATATTATTTTTCATTCATTCAACCGCGCAATTATTGTTTCGTTGCCAATGGTTTTGTCTCCATTTTTAACATAAATTTCCGTATCAATTGGGAAAAACATATCTACGCGCGACCCGAATTTTATAAAACCAAGATGTTCGTTTATGCGGCAATCTTTACTTTCTTTTGCGTAAGTAACAATGCGCCGAGCAATTGCTCCTGCAATTTGCCTGACTAAAACTTGCGTTCCGCCGTATGTTTGAATCAGAACGGAAGTACGCTCGTTTTCCGTACTCGATTTTGGGAAATACGCGCCTTTATGACTGCCCGAATGATGTTTTGTTTTCAAAACTTTGCCGCAAACGGGATACCAGTTTGCATGAACATTGAAAACCGACATAAAAATCGACACTTGTAAACGTTTTTCGCCGCCAAAAAATTCGTGTTCTTCGGTTGGCTCAACCACTACAACTGTACCGTCGGCGGGCGCAACAACCAAACTGTCGTCGTCAATTTCGATAATACGCGAAGGATTGCGAAAAAAATACGCGAAAAAAGCAAAAATACCTCCCGAAATCACAGTATTTATAATAGAAATCCTGCCTGTATGGCGAATAGTGAACAAAAAGTTAAAAGCAAAAAGCACAAACAGCAATATCAGTAAAATAATCCGTCCTTCCTTATGTATTCGTATATGTTTCATTTTTTTATATTTTATAAATAATTGAATTCTTTTGTGTTAATCAAGATTTAAAATTAATTTTGAAATTTAAAATCAAATAAATCGTTGTGTTTCAATTCCTTCCACATACATTGCACTGAACGGACGCGCAGGACAAAGATTTTCGCACGCGCCGCAACCAATGCAGCGTTCAACATCAACAACAGGAATTTTCAACGAATCTTCGTCGTTTATATCAAGCGGTACGCGTGCAATCGCGCCCACAGGACAATGCCGTTCACAATTTGAACAATTTACGCCGTCTGCAATTACAACGCAATTTTCTCTTATCCACCTTGCTGTTCCGCGTTTTAAACTTGATTTTTGTTCAACGGAAATACGTTTTATCGCTTGTGTTGGACAAACTTCGGTGCAGCGAACGCATTCGGGTCGGCAATAACCGTTTTCGTACTGCATTTGCGGCTGCATAAAATGCTCAATACTTGTTGTCGGCTGCAAAACATTGTTCGGGCAAGCAGTAATGCATAGTTGGCAAGCGGTGCAATGCTTGTAAAAATGTTTCTGATTTTCAGAATTTGGCGGCAAAATCGGCGTATGGCGTTTGGGAATTTTTTTATTTTCAATAACCGCCAAGCCGCCATCAACAGCGTTTTGCTGTGCTTTTAACGCGGCGGTTGTTACCGTAAGAGCCGAAACCGTCAGAAAATTGCGTTTTGAAACATCAATTTCTTTATTTTCAGTATTTTGAAATTTACTACTATTATTATTAGAAATAAATTTTGGAGAATATTTCATTGCTTTTTGCGAACATTCTTCCATACAATCGAAACAGGCAACGCAACGGCTGTAGTCAATTTTATGTTCTTTTGAATTAATACACTGCGATTTACATTTGCGAGCGCAAACTCCGCACGAATTACATTTTTTCAGATTGATTGCGGGTTTAAAAACTGAAAATTTGGCAACAAAGCCCAAAACTGTTCCAACAGGACAAATTGAATTACAGTAAATTCGTCCTCGTTGCCACGCTAAAATGCTTACAAACAAAAAAGTAACTATTGAAATTATCAAAATCGAAACGCTTTTTATAACAACATCGGTTGAGTAAAATGCGTAAGAATTAAATTTCTCTGCAAAAAATGCTAAAACATTGTTAATAAGCCGATAAACAGGTGAAAAAATATTTGATGAGATTTTTCCAAATGCGCTGTATGGCTCAATTAATCCTGCATATTGCGTAAAACCTGCTGCAAGCAGTACAACAAACACAATTAAAAAAGCAACACGCAACCAAGTTAGCGATTGGGAATAGTGAAAAGGTTTATGTTTCACCTTTTTACGATGTTTGGAAAACCATGAAACCAAATCCTGCCAAACTCCAAGCGGACAAATGATTGAACAATAAACACGTCCAAAAAGAAAAGTTAAAAGCAGTAAGATAATTACTATCAGCCCATTAACTGCTAATACTGCAGGAATAAACTGTATTTTTGCAATCCATGCGAAATATTTGTGAAACGTCCCCGTAAAATCGAGGAACAGCATTGTTAGCAACAAAAAAAACGCAACTGCCAATGAAATTCTAATTCTGCGCAACATATTATTAAAGTGATTATCGTGTTTTTCGTTTATATTATAAAAAATTAAATTATTTTTTTTAAAAACCTACAGAAAATCTTATGCCTGAACGCATCATATCGCCATTTACAAACATTCCTGTAAAATAATGAACGTATGCAAGGCGGACGCTGAAAATTGCGCCGAAACGATAACGAGCGCCGATTGTCCAGCCGAATTGAGCGTGGCTAATCCAGTCCGATTCTATTTGCGGCGATTTGAAAGCGATAATTTGTTCATATATAGGACCTGTATAAAAGTTCAGCCCTTGCCACAATCGGTTAAATGCCTGATAATTAACTATTAATGGAACACTGAAAGAAGTTACATTCATTGTGGATTTTTGATTGACATAACTGTAACGTCCCGTATATTTGAGCGTATATTTTGCCCAGTCGAGGTCTAAACCGATTTTCCACGTGAGTCTCTTTTCAAATGCAAAACTTTGCCCGTATGCACTCCCAAAGCCGAAACGATTCCAATTATAATCGCGGGTTTTGTAGGTAGTCCAATTTATATGAAAATTTTTAAAAAGTTGGCTGCCCAAAGTGTTGCTTTTATCGTGTTGCGTGTTCGCATCTGCATCAACAACTGCAACCAATTTATTAACAAAAGCGGTAACAGTTGAATCAATTTGTGCATTTAAATATGAATAAATCATTAATACACACAAAGTTAAAAATATTTTCTTCATAAATATTTTTTTAAGATTACTTTATTTTTTCGCACAAAAATAATACTTTTTTTGTAAATAGCAAAAACGCAATGCATGAATTTTTTCAATAAATCGCTTTTTTGCTTGCAAGCAGTGTGTTTTTCATTAATGAAATTATCGTCATTGGTCCTACTCCTCCAGGAACAGGTGTAATGTACGAACATCGTGGCGCAACATTTTGAAAATCGACATCGCCTTTGAGGCGAAAACCGCTTTTGGCATCTTTGTCAGGCACGCGGGTTGTTCCAACGTCAATCACCACCGCGCCATTGCGCACCATATCGGCTTTTAAAAATTCAGGCTGACCAATTGCCGCAATGATAATATCGGCGTTCAGGCAAATTTCCTTAATGTTTGGCGTGCGGCTGTGGCAAACTGTTACAGTGGCATCAACACCTTTTTGCATCAGCAGCGCGGCAAGCGGCTTGCCTACAATATTGCTGCGTCCGAGAATAACACAATTTTTTCCGCAAATATCTATTTTGTAGCGTTTTAATAATTCTAAAATTCCCGCAGGCGTTGCCGAAACAAAGCAGGGCAAACCAATCAACATTCGCCCCACGTTAATTGGATGAAATCCATCAACATCTTTGCGCGGATTGATTGCTTCAATAATTTTTTGTTCACAAATATGCTGGGGCAAAGGCAGTTGCACAATAAAACCGTCAATATTAAGGTCGTTGTTCAAATTTTCGATGCATTTGAGAAGTTCAACTTCGGTAACATCGCTTTCAAAACGCACTGCCGATGAAGTGAAACCAACTGATTCACACATTTTTATCTTATTGGCAACGTATGTTTCGCTGCCGCCGTCGTGTCCCACAATTACTGTTGCTAAATGCGGACGTTTGCCGCCGTCGGCAACAATTTGCGCCACTTCAACGGCTATTTCCTGTTTTATTTGTTCGGCAATTATCTTACCATCAATAAGTTGCATACCATTATTATTTTTTGCAAAAATAATGATTTCTTGTGATTTTTTTTTATTTTTGTAAAAAATATTTTAAAAAATATGCTCAATATTTATCGTGCATCGGCAGGGGCAGGCAAAACCTATCAACTTACAAATGAGTTTATTACGCGGCTTTTTGAAGACCGCCGTCCTTATGCGCATCGGCGTATTATGGCGGTTACTTTTACCAACAAAGCCACAGACGAAATGCGCGCGCGTATTGTTGATGCGCTGTTTGAACTTGCGAGCAACAGAAATGAAATTTTTGCAAATGAACTGAAAAAAAATACGCAAATCCCAGAAATAGAAATAGTTGCAAAGGCGCGGCAATTGCTTTTTGATATTTTGCACGATTATCATTTTTTTGCTGTAAGCACGATTGACCGTTTTTTTCAACAAATTTTGCGCTCGTTTGCCCGTGAAATTGGCGTTATTGGAAATTACAATATTGAATTGGACACAGAGTCGGTTTTGCAGCAAGCCTCTGATAATATGATGATTAACCTTGCCAAAGAAGAAAACCGCCAATTGCTCGAATGGCTTACAGACTTGGCTGAAAATATGATTGAACAGGGGCAATCGTGGAATGTTCAAAGCAAAATACAGAATTTGGGGCAACAAATTTTTAAAGAAAATTTTCAGAATCAGGCGGCGCAAACCGACAAAAAAATGCACGATAAAGTTTTTTTGAAAAAATATCGCGATAAATTACAAGAAATTATCGCAGAATACGAAAAAAACATAAAATTTTTAGCAAAAAATATTTTAGATTTAATGCAAAAATTCGGTTTGCAGCACGAAGATTTTTCATATAAAAGAACGAAAAAATTTGAAGAATTATTGGAAAATCCTGCTGCCGAACTTGGCGTCCGCATCACAGAAATGCGCTATAATCCCGAAAAAAGTTATACAAAAAATTCAGATGCAAAAGATAAAATTGAATTTGCTTTGGCAAATGGTATGTTGCAGTCAATATGCGAGTTATTAGATTTTATTGAAAAAAATATTGTATTTTACAATTCGGCTGAAATTATTTTAAAAAATATTGGAAATTTGGGCATAATTTCCGATTTATCGTTGGAAATCAGCAAGTTGATGAATGAGCAGGACGCTTTTTTGCTTTCGGATACAAACTTGCTGCTCAATAAAATTATCGACCAAAGTGATTCGCCTTTTATTTATGAAAAAACGGGAATTTTTATAAATCATTTTATGATTGATGAATTTCAGGATACTTCGGTTTTGCAATGGAAAAATTTTAAACCGTTAATACAGAACAGTTTAGCGAGCGGAAACGCAAATATGCTTGTTGGCGATGTCAAGCAAAGCATTTACCGCTGGCGCAATTCGGATTGGCGATTGCTCGACGAACAGGTTTTTACAGATTTTCGCCAAGAACAAATATCTGAAATTCAATTAAATACAAATTGGCGCAGCGACAGCAATATTATTGAATTTAATAACAATTTTTTTTCCATTGCTCCGCAAATTCTTTATAATGAATTGAAAAACAATATTTTGGCAAATAATGTTGATTTTAATGAATATGAAAATATTATTGAAAAAATTACGAATGCGTATCGTAATGTAAATCAGCAAATTAGCCCCAAAGCAAAAAAAGGATATGTGCGTTTTGAATTTTTGGAAAATGATAAAAATGCGGAAATTTATTGGCAAGAGGAGAGTTTGCAGCGGTTGCCCGCTGTTTTGGAAGATTTGCAACTGCGCGGTTTTCAGCCCGAAAGAGTTTGTGTTTTGGTAAGGAAAAACGATGAGGCTCAAAGGGTTGTCAGCCGATTGCTCGAGTATAAACAAACGCAACCGCAAGATACAAATTTTTGTTA
>WRGS01000222.1 GCA_009787075.1 Paludibacter sp. | reverse complement strand
CCGCAACTGAAAATCGAACTTCCGTTGCTCAACGAATATTATCTCGGACAATTGATTTACTTTTTTGAACGTGCGTGCGGCATTAGCGGTTATTTGCTAGGTGTCAATCCTTTTGATCAGCCGGGAGTTGAGGCGTACAAAAAAAATATGTTCGCTTTGCTGGACAAGCCCGGTTATGAACAGCAAAGCAAAGCAATTAAGGCGCGGATTTAAGTAATTAATATTTTTTAACTTGCAGAAATAGAAAAAATTGTTTCTGCAAGTTTTATTTTATAAAAAATATTTTTATCTTTGCCGAATTAATTTTATAAAAAATTTTATTATATGAAATCGCAAAGCATTGAAACAAAGATAAATATATATACTTTTGATGAACTAAACCTTGAAATTAAAAATTTGATAAGCAGGGCAAAATCTGCTGTAATTACCTCATATTCACCATATTCAGGATTTAAAGTAGGCGCGGCTATTTTGCTCGAAAACGGTACGATTTTTTCGGCAAGCAATCAGGAAAATGCCGCTTATCCGTCTGGGCTTTGCGCCGAACGTGTTGCAATGTTTTACGCAAATTCTCAACAGCCTCAAACGGCAGTAACTGCCATTGCAGTAGCTGCTTACACCAAAGGAGATTTTTTGGATACGCCAATTTCTCCTTGCGGTGCGTGCCGTCAGGTGTTGGTCGAAACCGAAGTGCGTTTTGGGAAACCTATTGACATTTATCTTTTTGGAACAAAAGAAATTTTTCATATCAAGGGAGCACAACAACTTTTGCCATTTTGCTTTGTAAAAGAAAGTTTAAAATGACATTTTTTTGGCAATTATTGATTATTATTTGATAAAAATAATAATTTGAAACATATCTTTCCTTTTTCTAATTTAATAATTTTTAAAATATTATGAAAAAGTCAAAAATAGAATTGGAATTTAACCTTAAAAATCCTTCATTGAATGTAGTTTGGATTGCAGTGGGAACGCCTGCGGGTATGGCTGAATGGTTTGCCGATAATGTTGTGGCAGAAACCAACACAGTTTATTCGTTTCTTTGGGACGGATATGAGCAAAAAGCAAATGTAATTGCCTTAAAACCATTTAATTACATTCGTTTGCAATGGGAAGAAGATAAAGGAACTGACGCTTTTTTTGAAATGCGTTTGAGTATTAACGAACTGACAAATGATATGGTGCTGCACATTACAGATTTTACGCCAGAAGGGGAAGAAGAAGACGCTATTTTGGTGTGGAACAAGCAAATAGAGGTAATGATGCGCAAAAATGGATTGTAATTTTTTTTAAAATATAAAATAAAAAATAAAAGGAATAATTTTGGAATTTAGAAATGAGATACGAAATTAAAACTATCGGCGTACTTACTTCTGGTGGCGATGCGCCCGGAATGAACGCCGCTATTCGTGCGGTTACGCGTACCGCTATCCACAATGGAATGCGCGTTAAAGCAATTTATCGCGGCTATAAAGGACTTATTGCCGATGAAATTGTTGATTTTCATACGGAAAATGTAAGTAATATTATTCAACACGGCGGGACGATTCTCAAAACCGCCCGTTCGCAAGAATTTCAAACTCCCGAAGGCAGACAAATTGCTTTCAACAATATTTTAAAACATCAAATAGATGCGCTGGTTGTTATCGGCGGCGACGGCACTTTTACAGGTGCACGAATTTTTGCGCAGGAATATAATATTCCAATTATAGGGCTACCCGGAACTATCGACAACGACCTTTGTGGAACAGATACAACTATTGGCTACGATACGGCTCTGAACACTATTATAAATGCGGTTGATAAAATCCGCGATACTGCATCTTCGCACGAGCGGCTATTTTTTATCGAGGTTATGGGGCGCGATGCGGGTTTTTTGGCTCTCTACAGCGCAATGGCATCTGGTGCAGAAGCGGCAATTATTCCCGAACGTGAAACAAAAGTTGACCAACTTGATGAATTGATTCGCAACGGTTTCCGCAAATCGAAAAACAGCAGCATTGTAATTGTTGCCGAAAGTGAAGTTACTGGCGGCGCAAACGGTTTGGCAGAACGTATGCGTATCGAACATCCCGAATACGATGTTCGCGTAACGATTCTTGGGCATATTCAGCGCGGCGGTTCGCCGTCCGCTCAAGACCGCATTATTGCAAGCCGTATGGGCGCGGCAGCAATTGAGGCATTAAAAGAAGGACAGCGTAATGTGATGATTGGAATTATAAATGATGAAATTGTGTATGTACCTTTTACAAAAGCAATTAAAGATGATAAAAACGTTGATGAAGAGGAACTGAAAGTACTGCAAATGCTGTCAATTTAATTTTATTTTTTAAAATAAAAATTTATAAAAATATGAAAAAGAAAGTTATTGCTATCGCTATTTTAATAATTGTTCTTGCTTTAACAATTTTTATTTATGTTCGTTACTTTTTTGTTTTTGGAGATGGAGTAAAAGCGGGCGAATTGAATTATTTTGTTCATAAAGGTTATATTTTTAAAACCTATGAAGGCAGATTAATTCAGACAGGTTTCAAATCGGCAGGCACTACAACGATTCAGAGCAATGAATTTCAATTTTCTGTTACCAATGATGCTATTGCCGATTCGCTGATGCTTTATAGCGGAAAAGAAGTAGAACTTCACTACAAAGAATACCTCGCGCCGCTACCGTGGCGCGGGGTAAGCGAATTTGTAGTTGATAAAATTGTTTCGGTAAAGTGAAATTTTATTTCCTTATCGGTTCGCACATTTTACTTAACCAAACCCGTTCTTCTTCTGAAAGATTTGGAATAAGTTTTGCATAAACAAATGAATGATAAGCGTTTATCCATTCTATTTCTTTATATGAAAGCAAATCAATATTTATCATTTGCATATCGATTGGGAAAAGCGTGAGTGTTTCAAATTTTAAGAATTGTCCAAATTCTGAATTTCCTGCCTCTTCAACGCGCACAAGATTTTCGATGCGAATACCGTATTCATTTGTGCGGTAAAGTCCGGGCTCATTCGAAAGTATCATTCCCACTTGCAAAACCGTTGGATTTTCTTCCATACGGATATTTTGAGGACCTTCGTGGACACAAAGAAAATGTCCTACGCCGTGTCCTGTGCCGTGTCCGTAATTAATATGTTCGTTCCACATTGCTTTGCGGGCGAGAATATCAAGTTGTGAGCCGCGCGTGCCAGCAGGAAAAATAGCAGTTGCGAGTGCAATATGTCCTTTGAGAACAAGTGTAAAATCGTTTTTCTGCTTTATCGAAGGAGTGCCCACAGCAATAGTGCGTGTAATATCGGTTGTACCTTCAAAATACTGTCCACCCGAATCGAGCAGCAAAATATCTTTTGCAACAATTCTTTTATCGGTTTCGGGCTTTGCGCTGTAATGCACAATCGCGCCATGTTCTGCATAACCTGCGATTGTTTCAAAACTTTCGCCAATAAAATTATGCTGTTCCGCTCTGAAATCGTGAAGTTTGTTAGCAATAATTATTTCACTCAATTCTTCCTGCTTGCGAACGCTTTCTTCAAACCATTTAAAAAATTTAACCAAAGCCACGCCGTCTTTTATCATTGCCGCACGAGTTCCTTTGATTTCAACATCGTTTTTCACTGCTTTGAGTTTAAAAACAGGCGACATCGCATTGCGAATTGCACATTTTGCAGGAATTGATTCAAAAAGTTGTTCGTTAAGTTTATTTCCATCAATAAAAACCGCTTTATCCGCAGAAAGTTTTTGCAATTCAGAACAAATTGAAAGATAAGGTTTTACATCAATATTTTCAGATTTTAAATAAGCGGCAACTTTCGCTGTAATTTTCTTTTCGTCAATAAAAAGAGTTGCATTGTTTTCTTCAACTACAGCGTAAGCAATAGTTAAAGGGTTGAAATCCACATCATTACCGCGAATGTTGAAAAGCCACGCAACATCGTCAAGCGATGAAATTACAAAAACATTGGCGTGCGCTTTTGCCAATTCGGCGCGGACAGCCGCAAGTTTTTCTGTTGTTGACTGACCTGCGTATGCAATATCATACACAAAACAGGGATTTTTAGGAATTGCGGGACGGTCTGTCCAAATATCTGATATTAAGTCGATTGAAACAAGGCAAAGAGAATTAAATTCCAACTCCGCTTTCAATTTTTGATATGCATTATAAGAAAACATTTGCGGATTTACAGCAACTTTTTCGCCTTTATTCAAAGTTGCAGCCAGCCACGAAACTATATTCGGAGTTTGCGGCAAACCGTCTTTCATAAGTTCATAGCCGCTGTTTTTGAGTTGATTTGCTGCTTGCAAAAAGTACCGGGAATCTGTCCAAAGTCCGGCATTTGACAATGTTACAACTGCCGTTCCTGCTGAGCCGTTAAAGCCCGAAATCCATTCACGTTCTTTCCAGCAATCGGCAATATATTCACTTGCGTGCGGGTCTGTTCCCGGCACAATATACGCTCCTATATTGTTGATTTTCATTGCATTGCGCAATAGTTCCAAATTTTCAAGCGTTGTATTCATATCATTAATTTTAAGTTTTAGTCTCAAAAAAGCGCATTGTTATTTTATTGAGAAAATTCCTTAATGAAAGGATTTGGAGTTTTAACTTTCTTTGTAATCTGCTGAGTTATAAAAACTTACCTTTGAAAGGCGCAGCCCGCCATTGAAAATCAAATTTGCTCCGGTTTTAATTAAATGTTGAATTTTCCAATCTCTTTAACAATGCGATATAACCGATTATTTTATTTCAAATTTCAAAAATTATCGAATCAATTAATTACTAAATATAATTTATACAATTATTTATGAATTTATTGTAACAGGATTTTTATATAATCCTGCAAAATCTTTTGCAAAAATACAATAAAAAATACAAACGGTAAAATTATTTTGAAAAAAAATTATCAGAAAATTATTTTTTCTTTTCCAAGCTCTTATTTAAATCTTTTAAAAAGAAAAAAATTATCAGAAAAATTGCCACTGTGATTGCCGAATCGGCGATATTGAAAACAGGACTGAAAAATATGACTTTTGAACCGCTGCTAATAATCGGGAAAAACAGCATATCAACAACTTTGCCCTGCAAAAACGGCGCGTAACCGCCACCTAATGGAAGAAATTGCGCAACAGTTTCTGTTGTACTTTCGCTAAAAAAAACTCCGTAAAATACTGAATCTATGATATTTCCTGCTGCGCCAACCAAAACCAGCGCAATCGTAAGAATAAATCCGCTGCGTGCGCCCGATTTTATCAAATTACGAATAAAAATACCCAAAATCACAACTGCAACAATGCGAAAAAGCGTTAAAAACAATTTCCCCACTACTCCGCCAAATTCCAAACCAAAAGCCATACCCGGATTTTCTGTAAAAGAAATTTGAAACCAATCGAACACGCGCACGCTCTCATACAAGCGAAAATTGGTTTTAATGTAAATTTTCAAAATTTGGTCAATCAACAAAATTGTGAAAATCAACAATATAACTTTAATAGTAATGGACTTTTTCTGATTCATCTGAAAAATTATTTCGATTTTGCCTCAATGCTTAAAGTGGCATGTGGAACGGCACGCAAACGTTCTTTTGGAATTAATTTTCCCATTTCGCGACAAATGCCGTAAGTTTTATTTTCGATGCGGACAAGCGCAGCCTGCAAATTCTGAATGAACTTTTTCTGACGTTGAGCGAGCAAGCCCATTTCTTCTTTGGAAAGCGTTGATGCGCCTTCTTCAAGCACTTTGAATGTTGGAGAGGTATCTACAACATCATTTCCGTCCATATTATTCAATGCATTGCGCAAGCCGTCATATTCTCGTTGTGCTTTTGCGAGTTTCTCTTCAATTATTGCACGAAATTCTTCCAATTCCGCATCACTGTATCTTGTTTTTTCTTCTGACATAATACTTAATTAGTTGTGTTTTTGATGATTATAAAAAAAATAAAGTTCCATTTAATTCAAAATTAAAAGGAGTGCAAAAGTAGTAAAAAAAAATTGCTTACACAAGAAAATTTTCGGAAATATTTTATTATTTTAGTAAAAAAATTTACAATCCAAAATCTTCCAAAGAGGTCGCCAACGAGAGATGGTAGATATTCAGTCCCGCTTGATATTGCGCCATACCGAATGCAGCGTGGAATTTTGAAATTTTTACTCCCGCGCCGATTGAAAAACCCGACAGCGATTTGAAATTTGCAGCGCGGAATTCGGCAGCGCGGCGATGATTATAACCCAAAGCAACATAAAAATTGTTCGACGGCACAAATTCAACCCCGATAATTGTATGGCGAAAAGCCATATCAACAAAATTAATTTTTTTTGTATTTTCCAAATTGCGCTGATTGTCAATGCGATAACTCAAGTTCCAACGCTGTAAATCGTGCAAAGTAAAAGAAAAACGAAGCGGAGCGTGGCGCAATTTCCACGACAATCCTGCTTCGATATTAAATGGCAGAGATTCTGTGAATTGCCCTGTTTCGTCAGAATAAAAACCTTTGAGTTGTACGCCAATATTTTTGAAAACAAGCCCCGCCGAAAAATCTTTATCGCTATTCAAATAACTCATTCCCACATCAAAGCCCAAACCAAAACTTGTGCGCTGCTCGGCAACAAGAAAAATCGGCTTGAAAGTTGCTCCAATGGTTAAAAGTTCAGAAAGTTTTCGCGCATAAGAAAGGTAAAGCGCAATATCTTTAACATAAAACGCGCCTTCGTTCTGATTAAATTCATTTTTACCCTGCAAAGTTCCGTAATCGTCGTATTGAACTCCGCCGCTAAAATAATTTCGGGAATTGAGATTGTAGCCGTAACTGGCTGTTCCATACATAAATGCGGGAAAATTAGCATAATTCAAACTTAACATATTATGCGTTTTTTCGGTCAAAAGCGCGGGATTTTCAAATGCCATAGTAATGTCGTTATCTATAAGCGACACGTTCATTCCGCCCAAAGCAGTTGTGCGAGCAGAAGGAGAAAAATCCAAAAATCTGTAAAGCCCTGTCCCTGCCTGCGAAAAACCATAAACAGACAAAAGATTAATTATCAGTAAAATATAATATTTCTTATTTTTCATTTTTTAAAATAATTTTGATAAAAATCAAAGGCACAAAAATAATTCTTTTTTTGTTGCCAACCTAATTTTAAATGAAAAATGTGCGAAAATAATTTGTTTGTTATAAATTATTTTCATTAATTTTGTGTGAAAATTTTAATATTAACAATTTTAAAAATAATCCGAAAGACTTTCCTGAAGTCATTGATTACAAGACAATACTAAAAAAATAAACCAAAAACTGAATAAATCGAGTTTGTTTTTTATTGTTTTACTTCTTTTGAGTTGCAATAATAGCAATTTCATAGCATTAGTAAATAAGAATAATAAAATATATTGTAAAAGATTCTGTTTTAGAGGAAGGTTTAGTGGAGAAAATGAATTGCCATTAGTATGATTGAAATTATAAAAACAACAAAATATTTTATAATTTTGCAGAAAAAAATTTCAATAAAGTTTTCACTTTTCATAATTTTGCTTTACATTTGCGCTGTCAAAATAAAAATTCAGGATTTCATTACAAAATTTTATGGACAATCTCAAATCGTAAATAAAAATTAGTTATATAAATTTTTAATTTAACTTTTAATATAAAATGAATGCACAAAAACAAAAAAATGCAAACGTTGTGGCAATAATCACAATGTTCTTTCTCTTTGGAATGGTTGGTTTTGTAACCAATTTGGCTGCGCCTGCGGGCACTATTTGGATGAGTAAATACGAAGGCTCAAACACTATCGGTATGCTGGGCAATTTCATGAACTTTTTTGCTTATTTGGTGATGGGTATCCCTGCGGGAATGTTGCTGCAAAAAATCGGCTACAAAAAAACTGCGCTTATCGCAGTTGTTGTCGGCTTTTTCGGCATAGGAATTCAATTCCTTTCAGGGAAATTTGCCAGCGACAATGTAGGTCTAACTGTTTATCTTATTGGCGCGTTTGTGGCGGGGCTTTGTGTTTGCATGCTCAACACCGTTGTTAATCCGATGTTGAATGAAATCGGCGGCGGCGGCAAAAAAGGAAACACTTTGCTGCAATGGGGCAGTTCGTTAAATTCTTTATTCGGCACTATTGCGCCTGTGCTTGTGGGCGCGTTGATTGGTTCGGTTACAAAAAATACTGCTTTTTCGGACATTAATTTAGTGCTTTACATTGCAATGGGAATTTTTGCTCTGTCGGCGATTATTCTTTATTTTATTCATATCCCAGATCCCAATGTGGAAAAAATAGACGGAAGAGTACGTTCGCCTTGGAAATTTCGTCATTTTGTACTTGGGGCAATAGGTATTTTTGTTTATGTGGGCGTGGAAGTGGGCATTCCCGGAACAATGAAATTCTTTTTGGAAAATCTTAAAAACGGCGCATTAGACCCTTCGGCAGCGGGTACAGTTGCCGCTACTTACTGGTTTTTGATGCTTATAGGACGTTTGGCAGGCGCAGGAATTGCGGCAAAAGTTAGCGGAAGAGCTCTTTTGGCTGCCGTTGCCTCTGCTGCGATAATTTTGGTTGGCGTGGCAATGATTTTACCTCAAAGCATAATTGTTTCAATGCCTGTATTTTCCAATTTTAAATTTGCAATGCAAACAGTGCCTATTAATGCATTGCTGTTTGTTTTGGTAGGGCTTTGCACTTCGGTAATGTGGGGCGGAATTTTCAACCTCGCAGTTGAAGGCTTGGGTGCATCTGTAAAAAAAGCATCTGGAATATTTATGATGATGGTTGTCGGCGGAGGAATTTTGCCTTTGTTGCAAAACGGAATTGTCGATTGGTCGGGTAAAAATTATATGCTGTCGTACATTGTTCCATTGCTCGGATTGGCATATTTGCTTTTCTACGCTTTGATTGGAAGTAAAAATGTTAATAAACAATAAAGAATTTAATTTTAAAAAAAATAAAAAATGAAAAATATTTTTGATTTAACTCACGAAGAATTAAAAGTAATTGCCAATCGTCTTCAGGTAAAAATAGAAGAAGGCATTCAAAAAGACGGTATGGAAATTTTGGGAATTCCTACGCACATTGTTCCAAGTGAAAACATTTCTGAAGGGAAAGTGCTTGCGCTTGACTGGGGCGGAACAAATTTCAGAGCGGCTGTTGTGGAGTTTAAAAAAGGAAAGCCACAAATTTTGGAAATAAAAGAAATTCCGCTCTCGGCAAAAGAAACGGACGGGCTTAAGCAGCACGACCTTTATTCTGCAATGGCAGAAGCAATTTTCAGCCTTAAAACACTTGACCAAAGCGTAACAAATATTGGTTATTGTTTTTCGTATCCTGCTGCTGCGCGGCTCAACGGAGATGCAATTCTTTTGCATTGGACAAAAGAAATTTTTATTACAGATATGCAGGGCGACAACAAACAAAAGGATAATCCGAATAATATTGTTGGAGAATCGCTGGTAAAACATCTGAATACTAATCAAGATATTAATTTTAAAAATATCAAGGTTATTAACGATACGGTTGCTTGCCTTTTTGCAGGCTTGAGCGAACAGGGATATGACGCTTATATCGGTTTAATTGTTGGTACGGGAACAAATATGGCTTCGCTTATGCGCCGTGATAAAATTGAAAAACTCAACAGCAAAGAAACAGGTCGTATCCCTGTAAATTTGGAGTCGGGTGGTTTCAATCCGCCATATCTGACTGTTATAGATAATTTGGTTGATGCAACGACCAACAACAAAGGTGAACATCGTTTTGAAAAAGCGATTTCGGGCGGATATTTGGGCGAGATTTTTAAAACTGTATTTATGTACGAAAAAATCAAATACGATTTTGACGGTTATGATTTGTCGCAACTTATTGCAAGTAAAGATGATGCCGATGAAAAAGTGCAGGTTGCCCGCCAACTTGCCGAACGGTCGGCAAAACTTGTGGCTGCCTCTATCGCAGGATTGGTGCAGGAACTTGTAAGACAAGATGAAAATACTAAAAAAATCGGTTTAGCCGTAGATGGAAGTGTTTTCTGGAAAACGCCTAATTATAAAAATATGGTTGAAGCAGAATTAAAAATATTATTGCCTGTTGGCGTAAAAGTTGATATTTTTCCTCCAATGGAAAATCCAAATCTGATTGGTGCGGCTATTGCGGCTTTGTCGTAATTTTTTTCAGGCTTAATTGCATAAAAAAGCGGGTATGTTAATTCATACTCGCTTTTTTTAAGATTTCGTTTTACAAAAAAATTATTTCTTTTTCGTAATTAACGACCAGAGCCATAGCAAAATAATAGCGCCTATCACTCCGTAAACAATTGCGCTAACCCAAACGTTTTTAAAACCAAGTCCGAGTACGCCTCCCACCAACCAGCCGCCCAAAAAGCCGCCGATGATTCCAATAATAATGTTCCATAGCAAGCCTGAACTGCTACCTTTGAAAATTTTACTTCCAAGCCAGCCGCAGACTGCCCCAATCAGTAATGTGATAATTAATTGTCCTATTTCCATACTTTATAGTTTTTAATTATTAATATTAAGACGCAAAAATACAGTATATTTTTATACGTTGTACCAAAGAGTGAATATTTTAACGTTTTTTATAAATAAATTATAAAAATATATTTACAGGCAAGTTAAATTTTAATATTTGTTAAAAAACATTTTTTAAAAATATTATTAGAAAAATTTACCTGTTTATCAAAAATTCCAAAAACCGCAGACCCTGAACCCGACATTGATGCGTAAAGTGCGCCTAAATCATAAAGTTGCTGTTTGATTTTTGCAATTTTAGGAAATTTTTCAAAAACCGATTTTTCAAAGTCGTTGAAAATCAAATTTTTCCACTTTTCTATCGGCTCGCAAATTGCCTCGCGCAACTGAAATTCCGATTTTTTTGGAGTTATCCCTGCGTATGCCTCTGCGGTTGAAACGTGAATATCAGGTTTTACTATTACGATGCAATATCCTTGTAATGAAATATTTACTGGCGTAAAAATATTTCCTGTTCCTTCGGCAAAAACCGCTCTGTTGCTCACAAAGAACGGACAATCTGCACCAAGTTTTGCTGCATAAATTTCAAGTTTTTCGTCCGAAATATTCAAATTAAGCAGTTCGTTAAGTCCTTTGAGCATAAAGGCACCGTCTGTCGAACCGCCGCCAAGTCCCGCACCTGTAGGAATTTTTTTTGTCAGTTTAATATCAAGCGGCGGAATATGAAAATCTTTTTGCAGCAAACGCAATGCTTTGATTATCAAGTTATTTTCTGCTTCTCCTTCAATTTTATTTCCCAAAATAGAAAAACGAAAATTGTTTTTGGCATCTGCTTCTTCAATTTGCAAAACATCGGTCAAGCCAACAGGGAAAAACACCGTTTCGATATTGTGGTAGCCATCAACACGCCGTTCGGTAACATAAAGTCCAATATTTATTTTACAATTTGGATATAAAATCATATAATTTTGACATTTCATTTATATTAGTTTGCAAAAATACAAATTATTTACGATTTACGGATTTTATGCAATCAATCAGAGCTTAAAGTTTATTTTGCAAATAAATTTTTTTTATTATAATTTTGCCATATAAAATTAATAATATAACAAAAAAAATGAAAGCCGCATATACAATTGTTTTTCTTATCATATCCAACATTTTTATGACTTTGGCATGGTATGGTCATTTGAAATTGCAGGATATGAAAATAACCAACAACTTGCCTCTTTATGGCATTATCCTGTTTTCGTGGGGAATTGCTCTATTCGAATATTGTTTTCAAGTTCCTGCCAACAGAATCGGTTTTAGGGACAATGGAGGTCCATTTTCATTAATGCAGTTGAAAGTGATTCAGGAAGTTATTACCCTGGTTGTTTTCACCATTTTTGCCCTGTTGGCTTTTGAAAGCGAAAAATTACACTGGAATCATATCGCAGCCTTTGTGTGTCTGATTCTGGCTGTATATTTTGTGTTTATGAAATAATTTGGAATTGTTTTTAAAAGTCTTTTTACCGCAAAGGCGCAAAGATTTTTCGCAAAGGTCGTAAGGAATATATTATTTAAAATCAACACTTCTTCGTCTCACAAGATTTGTAATCCCGCGAAAGTGAGTATAAGCATTTAAAATACAAAAAAAATAAAAAAGTTATGATAAAATCGAACCAACGGTCAGCGTTAGCTAATTACAAATTTCTTTTGTTTTAATATGGAATGTCAAAAATTGGTAATTTATCCAGCCTTTGAAATAATTTTTACGTCAATTTGTCAGTTAAAATTTTGATTTTTGTAAAAAATCGGAAAATTTGTCATATTTTTTATAGTGGAATACGATTTGATTATTTACAAGCGTAAAATTTAATAATAACTTTAATAACTTTAAAAAATAGGAGAAAAAATTATGACACTTGTAAGAAGAAATCAAAATTGGTTGCCATCGGTTTTCAACGATTTGTTTGTGGGCAATAATTGGGATACTGTAAATTCGAGCAGAAATATGCCTTCTGTTAATATTTTGGAACATAAAAACAACTTTGAAGTTCAGGTTGCTGCTCCCGGAGCGCAAAAAGAAGATTTCAATTTGCATATCGACACAGACAACGACCTTGTTGTTACAATGGAAAAAAAGACAGAAAACACTGTTAATGCAAGCGAAAGCCGCTATTTGCGCCGTGAATTTGACTATTCAAAATTTGAGCAAAGCATTATTTTGCCCGAAAATGCCGACAAAGAAAATATTTCAGCAAAAATGGAAAACGGTATTTTACATATCGAAATTCCAAAAATTAAGATAGAAGACCGCAAAGCAAAGCAGCGTACAATAGAAATTCATTAAAAATTTAATTTTTAATTTATGGTGTAAGGCAGATAGGCGCAGATGAAAAATTTGCGTTTATTTGCTTTCTTTTTATAAAAAAGCGAATGAAATCTTTGCCGTATTTTAAAAAAATATTTACTTTTGTGTTATAAAAATTAAAAAATTAAAAAATTGTAAATAACACAATGACAATTCTTTACGAAGACAATCACATTATCGCTGTCAATAAAACCAATTCGGAAATTGTTCAGGGCGATAAAACCGGCGACACATCGCTTTCCGACCTTGTAAAAGCGTATATCAAGGAAAAATATTCAAAAGCGGGCGAAGTTTTTCTTGGCGTTCCGCATCGCATAGACCGTCCTGTAAGCGGCGTTGTGTTGTTTGCACGCACGAGCAAAGCGCTTGAGCGGCTCAATGAAATGTTTCGCACTCAGCAAATTGACAAAACTTATTGGGCAATTGTTAAAAATATGCCGCCTGCGGCGGAAAATCGTTTGGAGCATTATTTGACGCGCAACGAAAAGCAAAACAAATCGTATGCAAGTTTGAAACCGCAAAAAAACTCAAAGCACGCTGTACTTTCGTATCGAACTATCTCAAAATCAGATACTTATTATTTACTCGAGATAAAACTCGAAACCGGACGTCATCATCAAATCCGTGCGCAACTTGCCGCTATTGGCTGCCCGATAAAAGGCGATTTGAAATACGGTTTTGCGCGTTCCAACGCAGACGGCGGCATTTGTTTGCACGCTCGCAAAGTGGAATTTACGCATCCTGTTGCTAAAACGCACATCGAAATTGTTGCCCCGCCGCCTGAAAATGAAAAATTATGGAAAATTTTGAGTTGAAAAATATTATTTTGCAAATTCAACCCGATGCGATTTTTGTTCTAACTGACAAAAATACGCATCGATTTTGTTTGCCTTTGCTCGAAAATAATTTGCAGAATGTTGATTATAAAGAAATTATCATTGCCGCAGGCGACGAAAATAAAAACATTAAAACTTTAACGGAAATCTGGCAATTTTTGAGCGAAAATTGTGCTACGCGAAAATCGCTGTTTGTCAATGTTGGCGGTGGAATGATAAGCGATATTGGCGGTTTTGCTGCGGCAACTTTCAAACGCGGAATGCGCTTTGTGAATGTCTCTACAACGCTTTTGGCGGCAGTTGATGCGGCATACGGCGGAAAAACAGGAATCAATTTCAACGGATTGAAAAACGAAATCGGCGCGTTTGCCAAACCTGAAAAAACATTAATTAATGTGGATTTTTTCAAAACATTAGATACAAAAAATCTGCTTTCGGGCTTTGCTGAAATGTTAAAACATTCGTTGTTAAGCGGTTACGCGCTTTTGAACGAAACATTGAATTTTGATTTGGAAAAATTTGATTTAACAGAACTTGATTTTCTTCTGCAAAAAAATATTCTGTTTAAACAAAGTATTATAAATCAAGATTTCACAGAAAATTCGGAGCGCAAAATTCTCAACTTCGGTCATACTTTCGCCCACGCATTTGAGGCGTTTTTTGCAAAAGAAAATCCTGTTTTGCACGGATATGCAGTGGCTTGGGGAATGGTTTGCGAACTTTATCTTTCTTTTGTGAAATATAATTTTCCAAAAGATATTTTATTACAAATCAATTATTTAATAAAAACATTTTACGGAAAACCAAATTTTTCGTGCAAAAATTATGAGATTTTATACAATATAATGTTGCACGACAAAAAAAACGCCGCGCAAACAATTAATTTTGTGTTGCTTACGCAAGTTGGGCAGCCGAAAATTGACCAGCAGGCAACCAAAGAAGAAATTTGGGAATGTTTTGATTTTTTAAGAGAAAATTAGAAATCAGCAATATTTGTTTTTAATTTATTTTTTAATCTGTATTACCGATTTTTTATGTACTTTTGCAATCCTAAATCCTTAAAACTATCATGAATATGATTACATTATTTAAAATCAAACACTTAGCATTATTTTTGTTATTGTTTTGCTTGCAGAATATAATTTTTGCGCAAATCCCTGTTGGTTATTACAATGATGCCGAAGGAAAATCAGGTGCAGAATTGAAAACCACACTTTTCCAAATTGTCAAAAATCCCACTGTTTGGGAGGGGAAATATTTTAATGCAAGAAGTTTTTTCAATGAACACGACCGCACTCCAGATGGTCTTTATATCTGGGATATGTATTCCGATATTAGATTACCTGAGTGGATAGGTACAGGTACTAATGCACTGAACCGCGAGCATAGTTTGCCCAAAAGTTGGTTTGGGGTTGGAAGCGGACAGGAAGACAGGTATTCTATTGGCTGCGACTATCACAATCTTTATCCATCTAATGCGAAAGCAAATAACGCAAAAAGCAATTATCCTTTGGGCGAAGTTAATATGAGTGTAACTGTTACATTTAATAATGGCGTTTCAAAAGTTGGCAAAAGCAGAATTCCTATTAATAACGGGCAATATACTGGCAATGTTTTTGAGCCTGCAGACGAATACAAAGGCGATTTTGCCAGAGATTATATGTATATGGTTACCTGCTATGAGGATTACTCGCAGATATGGACAACTTCCTATGGAATGACTATGCTTCAAAACAACACTTATCCTACTTTTACTCCTTACGCAATTGATTTGCTGATGAAATGGCATCGGCAAGACCAAGTGAGCGAGAAAGAAATAAATCGCAACGAAGCGGTTTATGATGTTCAGGGTAATCGGAATCCGTTTGTTGATCATCCTGAATATGCAGAATATATTTGGGGCGGACAATCGCCTGTGCCTGATGTAGATGCAATGTTTTCTGTAAGATATTACAGTCAAGGTAATCGGCTTCAAGTTACACTTGCCAATTTCAATGGTGCACAATACGAAATTTATTCCGTCAGTGGAATAAAAATTAAAGAAAATGCTTTGCAAGATGACGGCATAATCAGTTGCAGCGGCTTGCCAAGCGGAATGTATATTATTTCGATTTACAGTCCAAACCCGAAGCAGAATAAAAAATACACAGAAAAATTTGTAGTAAATGTTATCAAGTAAAAATCAAACTTTTCTGACTTTTACTTTAACAATATAATCTTCAAAATTAAGTTCTTCGGCATCGGTGAGCGTTTTGGCAAAAGTGAGTGAATTTGCCAAAACCTGATTTGAAATATATTCTGAAAATTCTTTTATTGCAGCGGCGATTTCGTCGCTGCATTCAATTTCTATAATAATGCGGTCAATAATTTCGTAGCCGCTTGATTTTCTTATATTTTGAATGCGGTTTACAAGCTCGCGGGCTATGCCCTCACGCTCAAGTTCGGGCGTAACTTCAACATCAAGTGCAACAGTCAGATTGCCCTCATTGCTAACAAGCCAACCGGGCATATCTTCGGTAATTATCTCGTAATCAGAACTTTCTATTTCGATTTTTTCGCCTTGCGGCAAAACGAATTTATATGCTTCTGTCTTTTCTATTTCAGAAATCTGACGGCTGTTAAAGGTTTCAAATGCTTTTACAATCTCTTTCATCAGTTTGCCGTATCGTTTGCCAAGAGTTTTAAAATTTGGCTTAATGCGTTTTACAAGATTTTCCATTTCAACATTTGGCGGCAAAATTTCCAATTCCTTGATATTTACTTCGTTGCGTATCAAATCGCTAACATATTGTATCTGGTCGAATGTTTTTGCGTCATTTGCAGGAACAACGGCTTTGAGCAGCGGCTGGCGTACTTTTTTTTCTGCCTTGCGCCGCAAAGCCAAAATCATTGACGAAATTTGCTGGGCAAGCAACATACATTCTTCCAAATTTTTGTCAATCAATCGCTCATCGTATTTTGGAAAATCGGCAAGATGTACCGAATTTGCAATATTTTTATTCATATATTTTATATTTCAAGATTTAAAAATTCCGTATTTCAAATTTCATAATATATAGATCAATAAATTTTTGAAATCGACATTTTCGGCGGCAAAATTACAATTATTTTTTTATTTTCCAAGATAATAAACGGAACTTTTTAATTTTTACAACGCACAAAAAGCAGGCGCAGAGTTTTTATTTCTGCGCCTGCCTGATTAAAAAAGATTTTAGAAATTACGGCGAATGCTTCTTAAAATCATTTACCTTTAAGATTGATGCTTACAGCCTCCGCTCCTGTTAAAATAATTCCATTGGACAGTTCTACCTGTACGCTGAAAGTATAAATATCTGTTTTGTCAGGTGCAGATAACAAATGGCAAATCCACTGATAACAAATAAATGGCTGATTTGCATAATCTGCTTCTGCTAAATTTGACTTGAAAATTGATATTATTGAATTATCAGTAAAGTCTAAAGAACTATGATAACTGCCTTCTGCACTGTGATAACCGTTTTTTATTGTTGCATAAGGCGAGTCGTAATACATATCAAACAAAACGCTTAAATCGCTGCCTTGTGGAAAGGCGGCAGAATAATCCTTGTCGCAAGTAATGCTTATCTTTTTTAACGGCGTTGTTATAGCCGAAACTGTTGAATAAGAATCTGCAATTTTGTCATACAGCGTATCGCCTATTTGATAAATCAGATTGTCGTACATTGCCTGTTTTTTGATATAAAACAGGTCATTGGGGTCGTCGCCATCGGACTGCAAAAAATCATCGCGTCCAATTCCATATACAGGTTCTATCACACTGCTGTCTCTGTAAACATATGTGTTATTTTGGGCAAATATGTGT
>WRGS01000221.1 GCA_009787075.1 Paludibacter sp. | reverse complement strand
TTTTTTTTTGTAAAAGTACATTCAATTTTAAATATTTCCAAGCATAATTTTCAAAAGTTTGTTAAAAATTAATTTTAATTTTTTTAGAAATTTCAACAAATTTTATCTTCTAACTTCAGACGCAAAATTATAAAAAAAAATTACACTTTGAAAAAATTTCATTAATTTTGCAAAAATAAAAAATTGTTTAAATTTTTTGATGCGAAATTACATTATAATATTGTCTGTTTTTGCGATTTTTTGCACTTTTGCCGCTTGTGATAACGACGAGCAATGCCACAGGGAAAATTACGTAATGATGAAAATCGGCTTTTACAAGTCGGTAATTGACACTTTGGGCAGGCAAACAAATTCAACTGCCACACCAACAATAACTGCGAACGGTAGCGGGCGGGATTCGTTGCTCTACAATGGCGTGGCAACACAATATATCAATCTGCCATTGAACAAATTAAGCAATGTTTCGTCTTTTGATATTATTATCAACGACACAATAGAAACATTTACCGTTTGGCACACAAATCACGAAGAATATTTATCGTTTGAATGTGGTTATATAACATTTTTCACAATAGATTCGTGTAAAATTGGCAAAAATTATGTTGACTCGGTTTCTTTTATTAATAATTCAGTAAATACGCAAAATGCGGAAAATTTCAGGTTTTATCATCGTTACGATTATCGTCAATAGTTTGATTTTTAGCAATTTGTCGGCACAAAATGCTGCTGCTTCGGCTGACAGCGCGATTTTTCGCGGCGTTCGCCTTGAAGTAGATTTGCTTTCTCCGCTTATGCACGCTATTGGCGCGAGCAAAGGTTTTTATTATCAGGGCGCGGCGGCTGTAAACTTGAATGAAAAATATTTTCCAACTATTGAAATTGGTTACGGCGCGCTCGACAATAAACTGTCTGCCAGCGGATTAACTTGTAATGCGCGTGCGCTGTATTATCGCATCGGATTGGATTATAATGTTCTTAATTCTAAAAAACCGCTTAGAGCGATGAATAATATTTTTAGCATTGGGGCGCGGCTCGGCGGAAGCAATCTTTCGTATAATATTGAAAATGTGAAAATTACAGACGATTATTGGGGCGGTAGCAAAACATTGGATTTGCCAAATCAACGCAAATTTATGATTTGGTGGGAAGTTATTGCAGGTGTCAGAGTTGAGATTTTAAACAATATTTTTATGGGATGGAATGTGCGGATGAAAAATGTTTTTAGCGCACCAAAGCAGGGCGAGGTTTATCCATATTACATTCCCGGACTTGGGCTTTACAATGGTGGGAAATGGGAATTTAATTATTATATCGGCTGGCAATTGTGAACAGCCATAATTTCCCACAAAAAAATCCTGCGGAAAAATTCACATTTTCCCGCAGGCAAAAACATTATTATTCATCTATTAATCTTATTTTGTGATCCATCTGGGGCTCGAACCCAGGACCCCATCCTTAAAAGGGATGTGCTCTACCTGCTGAGCTAATGAATCAATGCTTTTTCAAAAAGCGGGTGCAAAGGTAATACTTTTTTATCAAATATCAAATATTTTTCCAAAAAAAATATTATGTTTTATTTTTGTTAATATCTAAAATATTTATTATTAATATTTTATACGGAAAATTTAATTTTAAAAATAAATAAAAAGAATTTTAATTTTGAAAAACCTGCTGAATATTGCGAAAAAGTATGTACTTTTGTACTTAAAATAATAATGCAAATGGAAACTACACGCCAACAAAAAATTTCGCGTTTGTTGCAAAAAGAACTCGGTACGATTTTTCTCGATTATGCGCATAAATTTACATCAGGAATATTAATTTCGGTAACAAGTGTGCGCGTTAGTTCTGATTTGAGCGTTGCGCACGTGCGTTTGAGTATTTTCCCGAGCGAAAAAGCGCAGGAAATTATTAAAAAAATTAATGCCGACCATAAGCAAATTCGCTTTTTGCTTGGCAATAAAGTGCGCTACCAACTGCGCGTTATTCCTGAATTGTCGTTCCATATAGACGATTCGCTTGATTATTTAGAAAATATTGACCGTCTTTTGAAGTCAGACCCGCCATCAAGTTTGCCGACGGAAGACCAAACAGAAAAATAATTTTTATTAATATTAAAAAATATCTACAAATTATGAATAAATTTGACGAAATTTTCAAACTTTACAATACCAGCCTTAACGATGAGCAGGTTAAACAACAAGTAGCCGAAATGTTGGATAAACATTTTGCTGAAAATAATAATGTGGAAACATACAAAAAGTGCTTGAGTATCATTGATTTAACTTCGCTCAACGGAACAGACACGCAAACCGAAATCGCCACGATGACCAAAAAAGTGGATGATTTTGAAGGACATTTTCCACATTTGCCTAATGTGGCTGCAATTTGCGTCTATCCTGCACTTGTGCCTGTGGTAAAAGGACATTTAACTGAAAATGTGGGAATTGCAGCAGTTACAGGCGGATTTCCTGCTTCGCAAACATTTTTGGAAATTAAAATTGCCGAAACGGCGATGGCTGTCCTCGAAGGTGCGACCGAAATTGACGCTGTGATTTCGCTCGGCGAGTTTTTAGACGGCAATTATAAAAACGTTTATGAAGAATTGTGCGAGATAAAAGCGGCTTGCCGCGCGGCGCATTTTAAAGTGATTCTTGAAACGGGCGCGTTAAAGTCGGCTTCGCTGATAAAAAAAGCGGCACTTGTGGCAATGGCAGCCGATGCTGATTTTATCAAAACTTCAACAGGAAAAATCCCAATTTCTGCAACTGTAGAGGCAACTTTTGTAATGTGCAGCGCAATTAAGGAATGGCACGAAAAAACAGGCGTTAAAGTGGGCTACAAAGCGGCAGGAGGCATTGCAACTACCGAAGATGCAGTAAAACACTACACAATTGTTAAGGAAATTTTGGGTAAAGAATGGTTGAACAAATCGCTTTTCCGCTTTGGCGCAAGCCGCCTTGCCAACGATTTGCTGACGGCAATTGAAGGAAAAGAAGAGAAATATTTTTAGTTTTTCAACAAAAATTCGTTAATAATTCGCACGTAAACGGCTTTTGGATACAGCCCTGTAGTAATTTGGGGCATACCTGTTTGTGGAACAAAAAGTATTGAGGGAATGCTGCGTATGCCAAAAAGCGCGGCAAGTTCCCGCTCTTTATCAACATTAATTTTGTAAATATAAATTTTGTCGGCGTATTCTTTTGACAATTCTTCCAAAATTGGCGCAACGCGGCGGCAAGGACCGCACCAATCGGCGTAAAAATCTATGATACAAGGTTTATCGCCAAGATAAATGAACTTTTCTGGATTAGTTTCGTAATTTGCAATCTTTTGTAGAAAATCCGCTTTGGTCATATAAACAACCGTTGAGGGATTTTCCACCATTTGAGCAAACACGCAAAATATTGAAAATGAAAATATTATGCTCAGTAATAATTTTTTTGTCATAATCTTTTGAAATTTTGTGCAAAAGTACAAAATTTTTTGAAAAATCTATTTTTTTTGCAATGAAATAATTTTTGTAAATTTGCAGCAATTTTTTTAATAACAAAATATGAAGTTAAAACTATTTTTTTCAGCCATTGTTCTGACTTTTGCCGTCAATTTGGCGGGGCAAAACCTTGAAAATCTGCCGCGCGCTTTTACAAGTACAGGCACAGAATGTTATGTTTATACAGTTCAGGCAAAAGATGGATTGTATGGAATTGCCAAAAAATTTGACGTCAGTCAGGAGGATATTATTGCGCTTAATCCGCGCGTAAAAGACGGCTTAAAAGCAGGGCAGCCCTTATATATTCCTGTAAAACAAGATGCGCCTGCAAAAAAAGATACTCCGCAAACGCCGCCGCCAACTGTTTCTACATCAGACGAATACGTTGGTTTGGTAAATTATCAGGTTGAAGCAAAGCAAACGCTTTACTCAATAGCAAAGCGTTTTGGAGTAAATCAGGAAGATATTATAAAATATAATCCGCAGGCAAAAACAACTGTTAAAGAGGGCGAAATATTGCGTATTCCCGTGCGCAAACAGCAAAATTATGAAAATTCGTCTTCAAACCCTGCATTAAATTACACACCATCAAAGCAAGAGCCAAATCTCACTGATATTTATGGTAATCCGTACTCTAAATATCTTACGCACACAATTCAGCCAAAGGAAACGCTGTATTCCATTAGCAAAAAATATAATGTTTTTGTAGAAGATATTGTAAATGCAAATCCTGATTTGGAATCGGTTCTGCACGTTGGAGAAACTTTGCGCATCCCCATTAAAACAGATTATGCACCGCCAACTTTTGAAACTCTTAGTATTGCCAAAGAAGTTACAACAATCAGAATCGCCTTTTTGATGCCTTTTTCATCGGGAAATTTAGATATGAACAACGACCGCTTCCTCGAATTTTATTCGGGAGCACTGATTGCCATAAATAAAGCAAAACAAAACGGAGCCTCTTTTGAAATTTATACTTACGACACAAATCGCAACCTTGAAAGCGTCAATGCGATACTCAACAAAACGGAAATGAAAAATGTTGATTTTATTGTAGGACCTGCTTACACAAATCAGGTGGGCGCGGTGGCAAATTTTGCAAAGCAAAATAAAATTTTTACCATTGTGCCTTTCTCTTCCAAAGTGCAGGGAATTGCCGCAAATCCGTATTTGTTTCAGTTCAATCCATCAACCGAAACCGAGATTGATTTTATCTCTACCAAACTTTCTTCAGGCGATTTGCAAAATGCAAATATTATTTTTATCAAACCAAATAATCTTGACGTTGGCGACGAAGGCTACGTTTGGGCAACAAGTTTGGAAAATGCGCTTACTAAAAAAGGCAAATATTCAGAAACAACAGTATGGACAACGCCTGCGGATAATACAGAAATTCAGACACTTTTGCGCTCGGGTGTGAAGAATATTCTGATTTTTATGACGGATAATTACGCAAATGTTCAGCCGTATGTGGCTACAATCAACACACTTTCGGCGGCAAATATCAATTTGTCGCTTTATATACGATATTCGTGGCTGAATTATAATTTTAAAAATACCGAAACAATATATATTTCACCATTTAATAACACATTGAATACAAGTGATTTGAATGTTTATCAAAAGGATTTTTCAAAATATTTTGCTTGGAAACCAACAACAACAAATCCGCGATACGACCTGCTCGGCTACGACCTTACAAACTGCTTTATTAATCAACTGCAAACTTACGGCAATGTTTTTGCCAAAGATAAAAAGACTATTGATTATTCGGCAGGAGTGCAATCGCAGTTCGATTTTGAGCGAACAAACACAAATTCGGGCTTTGAAAATCAAAAAATATATTTTATAAATGTTTCGGGAAAATAATTTTTTAAAAACTGAAAATTGAATACATACTAAACAAACTATAAAAAGGAAATTAATTATTATGGCAAAAAGAAAATTTAAAAAAGTTGCAATTACAATAATTGCTATCGTTGTGGTGTTATTTGCGGCGTTACTTATTTTGCCGTTTGCCTTTAAAGGAAAAATAATGCAAGCGGTTCAAACTCAGATAAATAAAAACATTGAAGCAAATGTTGCTTTCGATGATGTAAATTTAAGTTTTATCCGCAATTTTCCTAATGCGTCTGTTTCGCTGGAAAATATATACATCGTCGGACGCGATTCGTTTGCCCTTGATACACTTGCCCGTGCACGCAGCATTAACGCCGTTGTAAATCTGAAATCGTTTTTCGGCAATTCAGGTTACGAAATCAAACGTCTTATTCTCAATAATTTAGATGTTTATGCGCACGTTTTACCTTCGGGCAAAGCAAATTGGGACATCACAAAACCCGATACAATAAAGCAGGAAGTTGACACTTCCGCCCTTGCGTTTAATTTAAAATTAAAAAATGTTGAAATAAATCACTCCAACATTGTTTATAACGACGAACAGAGCGTAATGAAAGCCATTGCCAAAGATTTGAATTTCAGCACTTCAGGCGATTTTACCGCCGACAGTTCGCTGCTGAAAACCAAACTCGGCATCAACAAATTGACATTTACAATGAACAAAATTGATTATTTGAGCAATGCAAATATTGATATTAAGGCAAATATAAACGCAAATCTGAACAAAATGATTTTCAAATTAAGCGAAAATAAAACAAAAATCAACGCTATTGAACTTGCGCTCAACGGCTGGGTACAAATGCTCGACCCCGAAGGAATGGCGATGGATTTGTCGTTGAATACTCAAAAAGTTGATTTTAAATCATTGCTGTCGCTGATTCCTGCCATTTATTCCAAAGAATTTAAAAATTTAAAAGCGGACGGAAAAGTGAATTTTGCCGCTAAGGCAAAAGGTACGCGCGCGGGCAAAAGTTATCCGACTTTTAATATGCAATTGGGCGTTGAAAATGGCTGGTTTCAATATCCACAACTACCTAATCAATTGAAAGATATTAATTTAGACCTGACCGTTGATAACAAAACCGACAAACTCGAAACAATGATTATTGATTTGAAAAAACTTTCGTTTGATATGGACGGAAACGCATTCAACGCCAGCGCACACATTACCGACCCAATGAACGACCCCGATATTAACGCTTTTGCAAAAGGGAAAATTGATTTGGGAAAAGTCAAAAATTTTTACCCGCTTGATAAAGATATAAATCTCAACGGAATTTTTGATGTCGATTTGACGCTCGAAGGCAGAATGTCGTATTACCAAAAGGAACAGTACGACCGTTTTCACTTTGCAGGAAATATGAATATTGCAAATTTGTTGCTGAAAATGAGCGAATTAAAAGATGAAGTTTCGGTTTCTTCGGCAAAACTTCAATTTACAAATCAATATGCAAATTTGTCCGATTTTTCTGCAAAAATTGGTAAAAACGACCTTAAAGCAAGCGGTCGTTTGGAGAATTTTTTGGGCTATGCGCTCAAAGACCAAACTTTGAAAGGAAATGTAAGTTTGAGTTCCAATTATTTGAATTTGAATGATTTTATGTCTTCGTCCGACAATTCTGCGCAGGCAGATACTTCGTCAATGTCGGTTGTTGAAATTCCTAAAAACCTGAATATCAACATTTCGGCGGCAATTAAGGAATTGATTTACGATAAAATGAATTTTACTGACGCACGCGGCAATTTAAGCGTTGCAAATGGAATTTTAACGTTCCAAAATCTTGGTTTGCAGGGTTTTGGCGGCGCAGTTAATTTAAATGGAAAATATGATTCGTCAAATCCTGCAAAGCCGCTGGTGGATATGACAATGGATTTGCAAAATGTTGCATTTAATAAGGTTTTTGAACAAATTGAAACATTTGCCCGCTTTGCACCTATACTCGAAAATTTGACAGGCAATTTTTCCACAAAAATATCATTAAATTCTGCCTTAAAACAGGATATGATGCCCGATTTGATGACGCTTATTGCAGGCGGCTCGCTTTCTACTCAATCGGTTGGAGTTCAGAACTTTCCCGCGCTGACTGCACTTTTGGATAATATAAAGAAAGTTCCGATGGCGCAAAATTTGAATTTACCTTCGGGCAATGAAATTGATTTGAAAAATCTGCTTTTGAATTTTAATATTTCCGATGGAAAAATTAACACAAAACCATTCGACATCGCACTCGGAGGCACAAAATTCAATCTCGGCGGAGCATCGGGGCTTGATAAATCGCTTGCATGGACAGGGACGGCAACTTTGCCGCAATCGCTGAATCTTGGAAAATTCCAAACCGTAGGTTTTTCTATCGGCGGAACGTTCTCAAAACCAACGGTGAAAATTGATTTGGCAAGCACTTTGGCAAATGTTGTCGGCGATTTGAAAGAGCAGGCAACGCAAAAAGTTACAGAAACTGTTACAAATGCTGTTCAGCAGGTAAGCGCAAAAGCCATTGAAGAAGCGCAAAAACAGGCTGATAATCTTCGTGCGCAGGCAAAATCATCAGGCGACAAACTTATCAGCGAGGCGCAAGCGCAGGGACAAAAACTTGTAGATGCAGCCAAAAACCCGATTGCAAAAGCCGCTGCCGAAATTGCCGCAAAAAAACTCACAGACGAAGCGCAAAAGAAAGCCGCTCAATTCTACAACGAAGCCGACAAACAGGGAAATGCGTTGGTAGAAAAAGCAAAAACTATACAAAACTAACAATACCTTATTTTCTATTGATATTAATCGCCTACGGCGAATTTATAAATTGAATATCAATAAATTATGAAATTTTTTTTACAAAATCATGTTTTTAGTTTTTATTAGCGGGGTCGCTACAAATTTTCTTCTACCAATTTATTTATCGTTTTCAAGTCGGTAATTCGGCAAACAAGTTCGCCTTTTTTGTTCAGTAAAAAAAGCGTTGGAATGCTTTGAATATTATAAACTGTTGTATATGAATTTTTTGCGCCATCAGACGAGCGAACGCAAGTCCAAGGAAGATTTTCGGTAGCGCGCTCCCAAAGCAGACGGTTATTGTCGAGCGAAATTTGATAAATTGTAAATCCGCGTGCGCTGAATTTGTTGTACAAATCGCGCAAAAGAAATGTGTAATCAGTTGCTTCAGGCATTTCTGCCGCCGAAAAATCAATTAAAACGGTTTTTCCACGCGCAATTTCCGAAAGTTTTTTCTCTGCGCCATAGCGGTTCGGCAAGGCTATATCAATAAATCCAACGCCATGTTCCTGCATAAGTTTTTGCCAATCAGCCTGCGATTTTTGCTCGCGGCTGTGGTTTATTGCATCTATTGCATTGACATACAAGGCTTTGCTGCGTTCATATTCTGGCATAAAAACGTGAAAAGCGGTTGCAACAGCATTATAATAAATTTTGTCGTTTTTATCGTATGGCGAGAATAGTAAAATACCGTTAATCTGCTGATGCAAAGCAAAATACGCTGCCAAAGAATGTGCATTTTTCAAAATCAACGATTGAGCAGAATCTTTATGTGCAATAATTTGATTTTCAAGTCGTTGCCTCATAGCAGAACGAATTTGCGGCGAAGCGTTTTGCAAACTGTCCGCCAAAATCTGAATTGCGTTAAGCGATTGGCGTAATCGTTGAATTTCAAGGTTTTGCGGCGAATTTTCCACAACATAATTCATTGCAAAACCCGCATATTGAGAATTAATTGTAATTGTTTCGGTAGAATCAACACCAAAAACAATATATTTTCCATCTAAAATAAGTCGGTAAAAATCGGGAAACTGCGGACGGGCAGCAGAAAAGCGATATTTTCCGCCTTTTTTTAATGTTACAGAATCAAGTAAAACGCTTTCATTCAATTTATTATATTCCAAATAAAGTTTTTTGCCATCGGCGTTGGCAATCGTCCCTTCCACTTTAAATTTTGCAGAATTATTGCACGAGAACAGCAATATTACTGTAAAAAATATTGGTAAAACTAATTTTTTCATTTTTTATATTCCAAAATCAAAATTTCTAAATTTCTTTCTAACTTCCATATTTTATTCCTCCCAAAAATCGCCTAATTGTTCAACCAATTCGGGATTCAAAAAATCAAAATACGCTTTTGGCTCGCGGCGCAGCGGTATAAATGAACGTTGCTGCTCAAATAATTGAGGCGCGGATTTCAAAATTTGCGTTTCGCGCTCAATATCAAATGTTTTCAAATAAAAATATTCGAGTTTCATGTGTTGCATTTTTGGTAAAAATACAGGTTGAGGCAAATTTGCCGCCTTCCACGAATCCCTGTTTAAATTAAAAAATTTGCTAACGGCACGTACGCATTGCTCAGTTGCATTTGCCTTTCCATCAGCCGAATAACCTGCAATATGAGGCGTAGCCAAAGTTGTCATTGCAAGCAGGTTTGTATCAATCGCTGGCTCGTTTTCCCAGCAGTCAATAACAAGATAACTTATTTTGCGAACTCTTATGCGCTGTGTAAGTACCTTTGAATCAATAATTTCGCCACGCGCAGTATTGATAATAATAGGTTTTTTTTGTAATTTTTCAAAAAAATCTTTTCCTGCCAAATGAAATGTTTTATCCTCTCCTTCCATTGTCAGCGGCGTATGAAAAGTGATAATATCCGCTTTTTCACAAATTTTGTCAAGCGAAACAAAACCTTCATTTCCTTCGGCGCGAGCGCGAGGCGGGTCGTTTAGCAAAACATTGAATCCCATTTGTTTAGCCAATTTTTCCACACGCGAGCCAACAGCTCCAACACCCACAATTCCAATGGTTTTTCCCTGTGTTGCTATACGACCGCGCCGAATAAAAAAACTCAATACAGAAGCAATATATTGCGCAACAGCAAGCGCATTGCAGGCTGGCGCATTAACCCATTTAATTCCTTTACTTTGGCAATATTGCGTATCAATATGGTCGAAACCAGCAGTAGCAGAGGCAATAAAACGTACTTTTGTATCTTTGAGCAGTTTCTCATCGCAAACAGTGCGGGTGCGAATTATAATCGCACTCGCATCAGTATTGCGCAATTTTTCGTTGGTAATTTCTGTATAAGGCAGATATTCAACCTGTTCTACGCGGTCAAGCGAACCTGTGATAAACGGAATATTGGAATCAATAACGATGTGCATATTGTTTTAATTTTATTGTTAATAATTATTTAATACTCATATTGTTATGTTTGTTCATCAGGTGTAAAATCAAGTTGTTTTTATTTTATGATATAATTTATTAAAAGTTAAATCAATCGTTAAAAATTATTTTTCAAAATCCTTTTTCCAAAAGTAATGTCCTTGTTGGCTGGTCGCACACTGCCGAAGGACCGAAATACTGAATCGGACCGGGATAAATATAATTTGAATTTTCGTCAGCCCAATCGTTCCTATGTTTTGAAAAAAACAAAAACGGCTCGCCGTCAAGTTTTACCAATGCTTTTTGAATAACAGGTTTCATCACGCCATTTCGGCGTTCTATGTTCATCATCATTGTAATTGGCACTCCGCCTGCAATCCACTCTTCGGCTGGCGCCGTCAGGTTGCTAATAGACGACATATAACCTGTTTTGCCTTCTGAAATCAATAATGCGGCAGTATAACCAAGCGAGTAACAATAATTTGCATCAAAATTTGATGGAATTGCGCAACGACCTTCATAACCGAAAAAATGATTAATCGTGGCAAACTTTCCTTTGTATTCGCCTTGGGCTTTGAGTTGTGCCAGACGTTTTGCCACCATTTCAATCAATAGTTTTTCGGTTTCAATCAACGAAACTTGAACATTTCCGTGCGGGTCGCGGTCGAGCGTAAGTTGGCTGGCAATGCCTTTGGGCAGGTCGCGGAAAAATTGGCAACTTTCAGCCGTAAGCATCGCTTTGACATATTGCCGCTTTACATCGTCTGTAAGCAAAGAGTTAAAATCCTCATTATTAGCGAGTAAATCATTAAGTTCGGCAATCAGTTTTTTCATTGCGGGGATAAATTCAATCAGCCCTTCGGGGATAAGAATTGTGCCGAAATTCAAACCAAAATTTGCGCGATTAACAATTACTTTAACAATATCTTCCACTATATTGTTGAGCGTCATATTTTTTGCCTCAACTTCTTCGGAAATAATGCAAATATTCGGCTGACTTTGCAACGCACATTCCAGCGTGATATGCGATGCGCTGCGCCCCATAAGACGAATGAAATGCCAATATTTTTTTGCAGAAGAAGCGTCCCGCTGAATATTCCCAATTAATTCGGCATAGACTTTACAGGCGGTATCGAAGCCAAACGAGGTTTCAATCATTTCGTTTTTCAGGTCGCCATCAATGGTTTTTGGGCAGCCAATAACCTGAATTCCTGTGTTTTTTTGCAAATAATATTCTGCCAAAACGCAGGCATTAGTATTTGAATCATCTCCGCCTATAATTACTATTGCATTGATATTCAGTTTTTTGCAAATTTCCGCACCTTTGTCGAACTGCCATTCTTCTTCCAACTTTGTGCGCCCTGAACCAATAATATCAAATCCGCCTGTATTGCGGTATTCAGCCACAATTTGTTTTGTCAATTCAATGTATTTGTGTTCCACAAGTCCGCTAGGACCTCCTAAAAAGCCGTAAAGTTTGTTTTCTGGATTCAGTTTTTGCAGTCCGTCGAACAGCCCAGAAATTACATTATGTCCGCCTGGCGCTTGTCCGCCAGAAAGAATAACTCCCACATTTTTAACAGGATACGATTTTTTTACGCCTCTTTCAAATCTCAAAAGCGGCATTCCGTAAGTTTGTGGAAACAGTTTTTTGATTTCGGCTTGGTCGGCAACAGATTGTGTATCTGCACCTTTGGTCAAAACAACATCGCCATTAAGCGATGTCGGTATTTTTGGCAAGTATTCTGCCCGCGCTATTTGCAGCGGACTTTTGGTCATTGGTTTCATTTGCTTTTGATATTAAAAAAATTAATCTTTTTTACCTTAATTATTTTGCAAAAATATTAATTTTCATAAAATATCAAAAAGCATTTATTAATTTTTAAAATAAATTATATTTTTTTAAAATAAAAAACATACATTAAAATTTTTTTTTGAAAATAATTTGGTAGAATGAAAATAAAGCAGTACTTTTGCAGTCCGAAATACGCGGGGTGGAGCAGTGGTAGCTCGTCAGGCTCATAACCTGAAGGTCGCACGTTCGAGTCGTGTCTCCGCAACTATCAAAAAACGAACGGATTACCCGTTCGTTTTTTGTTTTTTAATAATAGATGACAAATCATATTGAAAATTTAAATTGCATCATTGCCCATATCGGTTCATAATACTTATGTATTAACTGACGCTGTAATTCTTTTCTATTTTGGTTTCAAAAATTTTTAATATTTTTGCAAAATTTATTTCACAAAATAAGATATTAAAATTCTGTATTATGAATAAAATCATTGAATGTGTGCCAAATTTTAGCGAAGGACGCGATTTGAAAAAAATAGAACAGATTGTTGATGTTTTTCGCGCAAAAGAAGGCGTGAAACTGCTTGATTACAGTGCCGACAAAGACCACAACCGCATGGTTGTAACTGTTGTCGGCGAGCCTGAGGCAATGCACAAAGCCCTTTTGGAAGCGATTGGCGTAGCGATAAAACTTATTGACCTGCGGCAACATCAAGGGCAGCATCCGCGTATGGGTGCGGTTGATGTCGTACCGTTTATTCCAATTAAAAATGTGTCGATGGACGAGGCAATTACATTGTCCAAAGACCTTGCGCGTGCGGTTTGGGAGCAATTTTCACTGCCTGTTTTTCTGTACGAAAAATCAGCGTCTGCCCCGCACCGAGAAAATCTTGCCGCCATTCGCAAAGGTGAATTTGAGGGTTTGAAAGAAAAAATGCAGCAACCCGAATGGCAGCCCGATTTTGGCACAAATGCGCCTCACCAATCGGCAGGAGCGGTTGTTACAGGTGCGCGAATGCCGCTTGTCGCCTACAATGTGAATTTAAACACAGATAAACTTGAAATTGCCGATGCGATTGCCAAAAAAGTACGTTTCATTGGCGGCGGATTGCGTTTTTGCAAGGCAATGGGCGTTGAACTCAAAGAGCGAAACATTGTGCAAGTATCAATGAACCTTACCGATTATTCAAAAACAGCGATTTATCGTGCGCACGAAATGGTGCGAATGGAGGCGCGGCGTTATGGCGTGAGCGTTGTCGGGGCAGAGGTTATCGGGCTTGTGCCGATGCAGGCGCTTGTTGATAGCGCAGTTTTTTATCTTGGCATTGAAAATTTTTCGGCAAATCAAATACTCGAAAATCGTTTAATGGAATAAAAATCGGTTTTATCAGTGTTATAAATTTTTATTATCAACTAATTACGGCAGCAAACCTTTAACAATATCGCCAAAAAATAAATTCATGTCAAAGTTTTTTATTTCGCTTTATAATTTTTTTGAAAAACGTAAAATACTGTTATTCAGTATTTTGTTTGTGATTGCGGCAATACTGATTTTTTTTGTTGTTAAAATTCATTTTAAAGAAGATATTGCCGATTTTTTGCCTGATAATGCTGATAATAAACAAATTAACGCTATTTATGAACATATTGGAAATTCAAATAGAATAATTATTAGTTTTGAAAATAAAAATCAAAATGCTGATAATGATAACATTATAACTGCCATTGATTATTTTTCTGAAATTTTAAAGGAAGACGACATCGCCAAAATTATTCCACAAATAATTTCTCAGGCAGATGAAAATCAATTTTTTGAAATTACGGATTTTATAAGAAAAAACATTCCGTATTTTCTGCAAAAATCAGATTATCAAAGAATTGATTCCTTAATTTCTGCAAAAAATATTGAAAAACAAATTGTGGCAGACAAGCAGCAACTTATGTTTCCGACTGGCGATTTTTTGCTGGAAAATATTCAAAACGATCCGCTGCAACTTTTTTCGCCTGTTATGCTCAAACTTGCTGATTTTCAGGCAGGCGAATCGCAAAATATTATTGACGGACATATTTTTTCACCAAGCGGAAAAAAAGGTTTGGTTTTTGTAACTTCGCCTTTTGGCGATAGCGAAACCGCTAATAATAAGCGACTTCTGAACTTGATTGAAAAATCTGTACAGCAAACTGAAAGTGAATTTAACTCTTTGAAAATAAGCGTTTTCGGTGCGCCTGCAATTGCCATAACTAATGCCTCGCAAATAAAAAAAGATACAATTTTGGCGGTTGCGCTGGCGGTTGCGCTGATTCTGATTTTGTTGATTTATTTTTTCTCAAATGCGCAAAATTTGTTGCTTATATTTGTTTCCGTGTTGTTTGGCGGACTTTTTGCAATAGGTTTGCTTGCTATTTTCCGCGATACAATTTCTACAATTGTTGTTAGCATAAGTTCAATTTTTATCGGAATTGCTGTCAATTATCCGCTGCATTTTATCGACCATTTGCGCCACGAACCGAATAAAATTCTCGCACTGCGTCAAATTATTCCGCCCTTGCTTATTGGCAACATAACCACCGTTAGCGCGTTTTTGAGTTTGATTTTTATAAATTCGCAGGCAATGCGCGACTTGGGGCTTTTCAGTTCTCTGCTGCTTGTGGGAACTATGATTTTTGTTCTTATATTTTTGCCGCAAATAATTAAAAACAAACAGGTTAAACATTCCCAATCTCAAAAATTCGGAAAAATTTCTGATTTACGCCCCGAAAAAAGTAAAATTCTAATAATTAGCATTTTAATCTTAACTATTGTATTCTGGTTTTTCAGCACAAAAACAGGCTTTGAGCCCGATATGAACAAAATTAATTATATGACCGCCATCCAGCGCGAAAATATGAACGAAATGCTGCAATCTATTGAACATAAAGACGCAGATTTGATTTATTTTATTTCGGAAGGGAAAACTCCTGATGATGCGCTAACTGCTTACGAATCAAATATTTCATCTATAGAAAATTTGAAAAAATCAGGACTTGCAGAAAGCATTTCGGGGATTGGGAATTTTCTGCCTTCGGAAAATGAACAGAAAAACCGCATTGAAATGTGGAATAATTTTTGGCAAAACAGAAAAGATTCTGTTGTTAAAAACATTAATTATTATGCTAAAATTCAAGGATTTAAACAAAATTCTTTTATTAATTTTGAAAATATTTTAAACAAAAAATTTGAAATTCAAAATGAAGATTATTTTACTCCCTTAAATGTTTTAACAGAAAATTATTTTTTCAAAAATAAAGATAAAAATCTGATAATCAATTTGATATATGCAAAAAAAGAAAATATTTCAAAAGTTGAAAATTTTCTGAAAAATGAAACTGCAAACGGCTTTATTTTCGACCAGCGCAACATCGGGCAGCGGCTTGTAGATGCACTGTCGAGCGATTTCAACCGCGTTTTGCTTATTTGCGGACTTATTGTTTTTGTATTTCTGACATTTTCTTTCGGGCGGATAGAAATCAGCATTATGGCATTTATTCCGTTGGCTATCAGTTGGTTGTGGATTTTAGGAATAATGTATATTCTGGGAATTGAATTTAATATTGTAAATATTATCCTCGCAACTTTTATTTTTGGGCAGGGCGACGATTACACTATTTTTGTTGCCGACGGGCTGATTTATGAATACGCTTATCACAAAAAAATGCTTGCAGCGCACAAGCAAAGCATTATTTTGTCGGCTTTGCTGATGTTTATCGGAATAGGAACGCTGATTTTTGCGCATCACCCCGCTCTGCGCTCGCTTGCCGAAGTAACAATTGTTGGAATGATTGTGGTGGTGGTAATGGCGTTTATCGTCCCGCCGATAATTTTCAGATTTTTAACGCAAAAAAAAGGGAAAATTCGCCTTGTTCCTTGGACTTTAAAAAGATTTTGGGCTTCTTTTATCGCTTTTTCTGCCTTTTTAGTCGGAAGTTTTATCATTACACTTTACGGAATTTTATTATTTAAAATAAACAAAAAACAAAATATTGAAAGCAAAAAACTAAAATATCATACATTTTTACAAAAAATATCGGGTTTTGTTATCAAAAGAATTCCTTTTGTAAAATTCCGATTTGAAAATGCAAATAACGAAACATTTGAAAACCCTGCTGTAATTATCAGCAATCATCAATCGCATCTTGACCTTATGTGCCTGATAATGCTTTGCCCTAAAATAATTGTACTGACCAACGACTGGGTTTGGAATAATATTTTTTATGGAAAACTGATAAAATTTGCAGATTTTTATCCTGTTTCCAACGGAATTGAGCAAAGTATTGATTTACTGCGCGAAAGAGTTGAACACGGTTATTCTGTTGTAGTTTTCCCCGAAGGAACGCGCTCGGAAAACTGTGATATTCAGCGTTTTCATCGCGGAGCGTTCTTTTTGGCGGAAAAACTGAACTTGGATATAGTTCCTGTGGTTTTGCATGGCGTTGGCGAAATTTTGCCAAAAACAGATTTTCTTCTGCGGCAAGGGCAAATTACATCGCAAATTTTGCCGCGCATAACGCCCGCAGATGTACGTTTCACGCCCGATTATGCAACGCGAAGCAAACAAATTCGGATTTTTTACAAAGAAAAATTTGCTGAACTTTGCGCAAAGACAGAAAATGCCGAATATTTCCGCAGTTTTGTGCTTCATCAGTTTATTTACAAAGGAATGGAAATTTACAAAAAAGCCAAAAAGGAACTGCAATCAATTTCTGATTTAAAACTTACAAATTACAATTTAAAAGATGATGAAATCGGAGTTGCCGCTTTTGTTACAGCATTAGTACACAAAGATTTGGAAATAACAGCGGCAACAAAAAATCCTGAAATTGCCGCATTACTGCAAAACTGCGCAGGGCGACCAAAAAATTTGAAGATTGTTACTCTCAACTAACAAATGCAA
>WRGS01000220.1 GCA_009787075.1 Paludibacter sp. | reverse complement strand
GCGTGCCAAAAACGCTTGTACGCTATCTTATTGAGTGGGCAGCGCATAAAACGGACAAAAATTCTGCAAAAATTTTAAACGATATTCTGGCAACGCCTGTCAGCCCTGAACTTTTGCCGTCGGACAAAAAAGACGAAATTTCGCAAATTACCGAAGATGCTATTGGACCTTACGAACTGCACGATTTTTTTCTGTATTATTTTGTGCGTTATGGTTTTACGCCCGAAAAAATTCTGTTTTTGGCAAACATTGCTTTCCAAAATATTTATACGGAAGAAATTATACGAAAATGGTTGAAAATATTCCTGCGCCGCTTTTTTGCCCAGCAATTCAAACGCTCGTGCCTGCCCGACGGACCAAAAGTAGGCTCAATAAATTTATCGCCGCGCGGCGACTGGCGAATGCCAAGCGATGCGGTGGCGTTTTCATTGGAAGAATAATTTTGATATTTTTTAAAATTTTAATAATGGAAACAATTAATCAACTTTCGACTGTAGATACAAATATTTTTTTGTTTTTAAATGGGTTGCACAATGCTTTTTTCGACCGATTTATGTTCCTTACAAGCGAAAAACTTACGTGGATTCCGCTTTATGCTGCGATTTTGTTTTTGTTTGTAAAAAATTATGGAACAAAAGCGTTTTGGCTCGCTATTGCGCTGATTTTGAGCGTTGTAGTTGCCGATCAAATTGCCTCAGGCATTATTAAAAATGTTGTTGAGCGGTTGCGTCCTTCGCGCGATTGGTCGCTCAATGGACTTGTGCATACTGTCAATGGCGAGCGCGGCGGGCGTTATGGCTTTGTGTCGTCTCACGCGGCAAATATGTTTGCTGTTGCGGTTTTTACCTCAATGGTTTTCAGGCAAAGAATTTATTCTGCGTTAATTTTGATTTGGGCGGTAATTGTTTCATATTCACGTATTTACTTGGGCGTGCATTATCCGGGAGATATTCTCGGCGGAATAATTGTCGGAATTTTCAGTGCTTTGTTTTTTTATTTTTTATTGATTAAAATTTTTCCGAAAATAAAAAATAATGAACAGAAAATCAAAGGTTTACCCGTTTTTTATTTCGTTTATGCAGCAACGTGGATAATGTTTGCGATTTTCAGTTTTTAACTTTTCTGTGGATATTTTCTGAACCAACTTTCAACTTTCAGTTTGATTACGCCCAAAAATGCTTCGCCGAAAATTCCGCCGCTCATTTTTGAAACGCCTAATTCTCTGTTAATAAATATAATAGGAACTTCTTTGAGAATAAATCCGCATTTGTATGCAGTAAATTTCATTTCTATCTGAAAAGCGTAACCTTTAAATCTTATTTTGTCTAACTCGATGGTTTCAAGCACTTTACTGCGATAACATTTAAAACCGGCAGTAGTGTCGGCAATTTTCATTCCCAAAATAAAACGCACATATTTTGAAGCGCAATACGACATCAGCACGCGCCCCACAGGCCAGTTTACAACATTTACGCCGCTGATATAACGCGAGCCAATCGCTACGTCTGCGCCTTCGTTGGCGCAGGCATTCAACAGGCGCGGCAAGTCGGCAGGATTGTGCGAAAAGTCAGCGTCCATTTCAAAAATATAGTCGTATTCATGCTGTAAGCCCCATTTGAAACCCGCAATGTAGGCAGTTCCCAAACCGAGTTTTCCGCTACGTTCAATCAAAAACAAGGACTCGGAAAATTCTGTTTGCAAACGTTTTACAATATTTGCAGTGCCGTCGGGCGAGCCATCGTCAATTATAAGCACGTGAAAATCAGTGTCTAAACCAAAGACCGCACGAATAATATTTTCTATATTTTCCTTTTCGTTGTAAGTAGGAATGATGACAAGTTTTGAATCCATAATATTTTTCATTTCAAATTTTCAATTCAAAATTATTATATAATATATATGTATTATAAAAAATATAATTTTGATGGTAAAGTGCGATTTAATGCAACAATTTCCATCTCATTTTCTTTTAATTTATTATTTTTTAATAAAAAATTTTCAACCGTTTGCACTGCAATTTCTTTTGTGTTGTTTTCTTTGCTTAAATGACAAAGAAAAATTTTTTGCCATTTTTGAGAAAAATTTTCTGCTAAAAAAGTTGCTGTTTGTTCGTTGCTCAAATGCCCTGTTGCCGCACTAATGCGGTTTTGCAAATGAATTGGATAATTTCCTTTTCTGAGCATTTCATTATCATAATTTGCCTCTAAAATCACATAATTTGCTGATTTTAAATATTTTATAGCATCAAGCCCCACTTCCCCCAAGTCTGTTGCAAATGTAAAAGTTTTTCCACAAAATTCAACAAAATAACCAACGCTATCGGTTGCATCGTGCGAAACAGGGAAAGCCGTAACTTTAAAATTCTCTATTTCAATGCTTTTGCCTTTGTCAATCAAACATTTGCTTCGCTCAAGTTTTTGTGTAATGCAACGATTATTTTCAATTCCGCGATGTGTCTGCGGTGTAGCAAAAACAGGAATCAAAAAATGTTCGCCAAGCGCAGCAACGCCTTTTATATGGTCGATATGGTCGTGCGTGATAAAAATCGCACGAATATTTTTGACGTCAAGCCCAATATTTTTCAAATTTTTGCGTATCGTACGCGCACTTAAACCAGCATCAATTAATATTCCATTTTCCTGATTACCAACAAAATAACAATTTCCACTACTTCCCGACCCAAACGATTGAAACCAGATTTGCTCCTCAAATAAATTCATTGCGCAAAGGTAATGTTTTTGTTTTTAATTTTTTATAAAAAAATAGTACTTTTGCATTTTAAAAATAAAAAAATAATATTTAGATGAAAAATAACCTGATATTTCGCGCTAACTTGCTTATATCCTTTTTGTTAATAATTTTTTCAGCAAATGCTCAAAATGATTTCAATCAAACAAAAACTACGCGTATAAGCCGTAATTTCGACATTTTCAATTCGGTTTTGCGCGAATTGGATTTGAATTATGTTGATACGCTAAATTATGATAAAATTGTTGGCAATGCTATTGATTATATGCTCCACAAAATTGACCCTTATACAGTTTATATTCCTGAAAATCAAGAAAATGACTTAACAATGATGACTTCTGGCGAATATGCTGGCATTGGCGCGTTGATTCAACAAAACGGACAGGGGCAAATAGTTATTGCTGAGCCTTTTGAAGGCAAACCTGCGCAAAAAAACGATGTTCGGGCAGGCGATATAATTCTTTCCGTTGATGGAATTAGCACTAAAAATCTGACAACAAGTCAGGTAAGCGAAAAACTGAAAGGTTATCCTAACAGCCTTATCAAACTCAAACTTCAACGATTTGGCGTAGAAAAACCAATTGAAAAAGAATTTTTACGTGAAAAAATTGTGATGGAATCTGTCAGTTATTATGCTGAAATTCAGCAAGGTACGGCATATATTTTGCTTTCCGATTTTACTGACCACGCCGCGCAGGAAGTAAAAACAGCGCTGAACGAAATGAATGCAAAAACGCCATTGCAGGCTGTGATTCTTGATTTGCGGGACAACGGCGGCGGTTTAATAAATGAAGCAATTACTATTTTAAATTATTTTTTGCCGAAAGGAACGACCGTTGTTACTACCAAAGGTAAACTTTCGTCCGCCAATCGCATTTACAAAACGCCTGTTGAGCCGATTTTTCCAAATGTTCGGCTAATTGTGCTAACCAACAACAATACGGCATCGGCTTCAGAAATTATTGCAGGCGCAATTCAAGATCTCGACAGAGGAATGATTGTCGGTGAGCGCACTTATGGCAAAGGACTTGTTCAAAGTGTGCGTTCTGTGAGTTATGGCGGTTATTTAAAAGTTACGACTGCAAAATATTACATTCCGAGCGGACGATGCATTCAAGCGATTGATTATAGCCACCGTACCTCTGACGGCAGTATTGCCCGCGTTCCCGACAGTTTGACGCAGGTTTTTAACACCGCAGGCGGCAGAAAAGTACGAGATGGCGGCGGAATTACGCCCGATTCGATTATTTCAAATGACCAGAATTTGAATATTGCATATTATATTTATGCGAAAAATCTGTATTTCGATTATGCAAGTATTTTTGTGCAAAAACATCAGACCGTTGCCCCGCCCAGCAATTTCAAACTCAGCGATGAGGATTTTAATGATTTTGTTAAATATCTAAAAGACAAGAATTTTACTTATACAAATACTTCTGAAAAATATTTGGCAGAACTGAAAAATGCAGCAAAATTTGACGGTGTAGCAGAACAGGTGGAAGCAGAATTAGATGCATTGCAAAAAAAGTTGAAGCCTGATTTAGATTCTGATATTCAGGCACATAAGGCTGATATTGTTAATCTTTTGAGTTCGGAAATCATGCGCCGATATTATTTCCAAAAAGGAGAAATTATTTTTTCTTTGCAAGACGACAAACAACTCAAAACTGCATTGGAAATTTTGAATAACTCGTTGATTTACAATAAAATATTAAATAAAAATTGAAAATTTTTTAATGAAATTTTTTTATACATTTTTTCAATATTTAAAATTTATATTTTCTGCCCGAAATACGCGTGGGCATGGTGTTCATTCGCCTTTTATGTACGATTTTTTTCAAAAAGTTATTTACGAAAAAAATCCGTATTATTGCTTTGAAGAAATTGAAAAATTGCGTAAATCTTTAAAAAATAACAATAAAACTCTGATTATAAACGATTTTGGTACAGGAACAAAACGTGCGGAAAAAATAAGCAAAATTGCTCGCCGCTCGCTAAAAAATCCGCGATTTGCGCAAATGATTTTTCGTGCAGTGCATTTTACAAAAAGCGTAACTGTTTTAGAATTAGGCACTTCACTCGGGCTGACAACTGCTTATCTTGCAAAAGCAAATTCCAAAAGCAAGGTAATTTCGCTTGAAGGCAGTGAAGAAATTGCCGAAATTGCAAAAAATAATTTTAATAAACTGAAAATCAATAATATAGAAATTGTTGTTGGAAATATTGATAAAACTCTTGATGATACTTTAATTAATATAGACAAAATTGATTTTGCGTTTATTGATGCAAACCATCGTTATGAGGCTGTTATTCAGTATTTTAACAAAATTTTACCAAAACTTGCTGAAAATTCAGTTTTGGCGATTGACGATATTTACTGGTCGGGGCAAATGACTCAGGCGTGGAACGAAATCAAACGGCACGCGGCAGTTGTTTCTACTGTTGATTTATTTCAAACTGGTTTTGTTTTTTTTAATGAAAATTTGCCGAAAAAGCATTACAAAGCGATATAAATTTGAAAATTTCAATAATTTACAAAACATAAACACATGAAAATCTACACAAAAACGGGCGACAGTGGGTTCACAGGCTTAATCGGCGGTACGCGAATTGAAAAATGCAATCCGCAAATTGATGTTTACGGCACAATTGACGAACTTAATGCATTTATTGGGTTATTGGTGGCAAAATTGCACAATAAAAGTACGCATATTTCGTTCTTGCAAAATATTCAGCGAATTTTGTTCGATGTTGGCGCGTATTTAGCAACCGATTTTGAAAAATATGATGCTGAAAAATTTGCAGCAAAAATTAACGATAATTTTATTCAAAGTATTGAAAATGAAATTGATAAGATAGGAGCGGATTTGCCTCCGCTGAAAAGTTTTATTATTCCGAGCGGCACAGAAACCAGCGCAATGGCTCATATTTGCCGAACTGTAACTCGCCGCGCCGAAAGAAAAATTTTATTTTTGAATAAAAAAATTACAATTAATAAGCAAATATTGGTTTTCATTAACAGATTATCCGATTATTTCTTTGTTTTAGCACGAAATCTTAATTTTGAAAATCAAACGGAAGAAAATTTTACTGAAAAAAATTAATTTTTTTATTTAAACAATACTTTGTATTAAAAAAATTAGTACTTTTGCGCCCCAAAAAATTGGGTAAAAATTTTTCTAACTGTTTTTAATTTGCATTTTAGTTTATGTATTGGACTTTAGAATTGGCTTCAAAAATTGAAGATGCGCCGTGGCCTGCTACCAAAGACGAATTGATTGATTATGCAATTCGCTCCGGCGCGCCGCTTGAAGTGGTTGAAAACTTGCAGGAAATTGAAGATGAAGGCGAAATTTATGAATCGATAGAGGATATTTGGCTTGATTATCCTAATAAAGAGGACTTCTTTTTCAACGAAGAAGAATATTAATTTGAAATTTATTTGTATCATTTGCAATAATTTCAATATATTTGCGTTTAAAAATTTTACGTAAAAAATAAATTAGTTTTATTTTTTTGAAATAAAACTAATTAACAGATAAACAGTAAATTATGAGAAGAATTGTCGTATTTGTTGCTATTTTGTTGGCAGGATTTGTTGCAGTTGCTGCGCAAACAGAGCCAACAATTACGCAATATATGCTCAACAATTCAGCATTCAATCCTGCAGCGGTAGGTGAGAATGAAATGATACAACTTTCGGGCTTGCATCGAATAAACTGGATAGGGACAGAAGATGCAGGGCAAACTTCTGTATTTCAAGTAAATGCGCCGTTCAAACTTTTTGATGCAAAACACGGAATCGGAATAAAATTTAAAGACGACCGTGCAGGACTGTTTTTCTACCGCGCAGCATATATGCAATACGCTTTCAAAAAGCAATTGGCAGGTGGAGTGTTGAGTTTTGGGGTTGATTTAGGATTTTTAAATGCGGGTTTTCACGGTGGTGACAGTATAATAATGCCGGAAATCGGAACGTATCACAATAAAGATGGCGACACTTTTCTGCAAATGGGAAGTGCATCGGGAACAGTTTTCGATGGTGGAATTGGAGTTTTTTATGATGCAAAGAAATTTTACATCGGCATATCTTATTTGAATGCAACGAATCCGAAGGTAATATGGACGGAAAAAAACAGTTATAAAATGCTTGGGACTGCTTATTTTACAGGCGGTTACAAATACAAATTTATAAATCCGATCTTTGAATTAACGCCGTCTGTTTTGTTGATGACAAATTTTACGGTTGCGCAGGTCGAATTTTCGGCTTTGCTTAATTATAACAACAGAATTAGAGGCGGGCTAAGTTACAGATGGGGAAATGCGCTTGGAATTGTTTTAGGTTGTACAATTTTGGACGGACTTTCGTTGGGTTATGCTTATGATATTCCGTTTGTACCAATAAATACTTGGGGTTCGCACGAAATTTCAGCAAAATATGAATTTTCTTTAGGCGGACGTGAACGTTCTAAACATAAGAGTATTAGGCTTTTGTAAAATTATTTGAAAATTTTTGAAATTTTTATTTAAAATTATAATATTATTTGTATTTTTGTCAAATAATATTTTTGTGAAAAATTAGTTATATATTTTGTCTTAATAGTTTGAATTTAAAGGTTTAATTTTTTGAATAAATTATTTATCAATAAAAATAATTGTATTATGAAAAAATATTTGTTTTTAATCGTGTTGATAAGTGCAATTTTTGCCTGCAATAAACCCAAAGGCGAATTGGTGGGCGTTACCAAAGGTGGTTTTAAAGAAGCTAATCCTTACGGAATGGTCTTTATCAAACGTGGCGCGTTTATGATGGGTGTCAACGACCAATCGGCTCTCAATTCGATAAATGAAAAGTCGTTTAATAAAACCGTTGATGCTTTTTGGATGGACGCAACAGAAATTACCAACAGTGAATATCACATGTTTGTAGCTTGGGTGCGCGATTCTCTTGCTCGGCGTGCGCTGGTAATGAACGGAATGGACGAATTTCGTTTAAACGACCGCGACCAAATTAACGCTGATATGCCTCCAGAAACCTGTCTTTTGAACAGGAAACCAAAAATTCCGTGGAAAGGCGGCGACGATGCAGTAAAAGAAGCGTTGAGTTTTTTGTATTTTCCTGCCGCAGGAATATTGAAAAAGACATTTAACCCCAATGCATTGCGTTATAAATACGAACAGATTAACTACGACCAAGCATCGATGCGCAAAAATAAATTTAATCCTAATACGGGTGCATTTGCGCCTGGTGCAAAAGTGCGCGTTGATACTGCATACGTTGACGAGAACGGAGTGATTCACAATGTTACAATTACGCGTCCGTTGCGCTCGCGCGCCGACCTTATCACGCAACGCATTGTAAATATTTATCCCGATACATTAACTTGGACGCGCGATTTTCAATTTGCGTACAACGACCCGCGTATGAAAATGTATTTCTCGCATAAAGGATTTACAAATTATCCTGTGGTTGGGGTAACGTGGGAGCAAGCGCAGGCGTTCTGTCATTGGCGCACACAATTATTCAACAATAATCATACAATTGAGGGACAGGATTATCGCCTGCCAACCGAAGCCGAATGGGAATATGCTGCTCGCGGCGGTCATCAGGGTGCGCTTTATCCTTGGGGCGGAAATTATGTGCGCGATAGCAAAGGTTGCTTTATGGCAAACTTCAAGCCAATGCGCGGTTCGTACACGCTTGACGAAGGGGCGACAACTATGAAAGTTGCTTCTTTTGCTCCGAATAACTACGGACTTTACGATATGGCTGGCAATGTTTCCGAATGGACAAGCGATGCATGGAATGTCTCAAGTAATACACTTGTAAATGATATGAATTCGAGTTTTCAGTACGTCGCTCGCAATGATGATAATGATATGCTTAAACGCAAAGTTGTAAAAGGCGGCTCTTGGAAAGATATTTCTTTCTTTCTTCAATGTGGTACAAAAACTTACGAATATCAGGACGAAGCGCGTCCTTACATCGGTTTCCGTTGCGTAAGGTCGTATAATGGAGAATAAATATTGATAATAAATTTGATAATTAAATAAATAAAAAAAAACAATTGTATGTCTGAAACAAAAAAAGGCGGATTTAATGAATGGTATAATCAACCCAAAATTTTGCACGCAGTTCAGGTTGTGTATAGTTTAGGTGCAGCGGTTGTAATTATTGGTGCGTTGTTTAAAATTTTGCACTGGCCCTTTGCTTCTTATATTTTAAGTATAGGTATGTTTACAGAAGCGTTTTTGTTCGCTTTGAGTGCATTGGAACGTCCTTTCAAGTCCTATGCGTGGGACAGGATTTTCGATTTTAAAACAGGCAAACCTGTTTCGCAGTTAGCAGGCGGAGCGGCAGGCGTTATTGGCGGCGGCGTTGCAGGTGCATTGCACGAAGGCAGCGGACGTTCTGTTAGTTTGAATTATTCTGAAACCATCAGCGATGATGAAGTTCTCAAACTTACTGACGGTATTAAAAACCTTTCGGCAACAGCCAAACAACTAACAGTAATTGGCGAATCTGTTAAAAATACAGGTAACTTTGCCCAAAGTGTAGAAATTGCTTCCAAAGCAGCAAACGAATATGTTGTGATGCAAAATACGCTTAATACGGCAACGCAAAAATTGTCTAACAGTTACGAAAATGCAGGTAAAGATGTTGATAATTTAGGTAAAGAAGTTGATAATTTGGGTAGGCAAATGAGCGATATTGGTCAGAACACAAAACTGTATCAGGATAAAATTGACGGTATTAACAAAAACCTCGCGTCAATTAATGCTGTTTATGAAGTTCATTTGAAAAATGCGCAGACGCAAACCGATGCATTGAACAATCAGACTGACCGTGTTAATGCCGTTTCAAAAGAAATGGAGGTAATTCTTGCCAATGTTCAAAAATCGACTGCTGCAAGCGAATCGCTCGCAAAAGATACCGAAAAATACAAACAAGGTACAGCATTGCTGGCAAAACAGGTTGCCGATCTTAATAATGTATATGGCAATATGCTTAATGCTCTTTCGTAATTTTTAGTTTATAAATTTTAATTTTATAAAAATAAATTTATGGGTGGAACAAAGAATTGCCCCGAAACCCCGAGGCAAAAAATGATAGGTATGATGTATTTGGTGCTGACGGCTATGTTGGCGCTGAATGTGTCAAACGAAGTTCTCAATGGCTTTACGATAACGGACGCAAGTTTGCAATCCACAATCAGTTCAGCCAATGCCAGAGTAGAGTCTTTATATCTCGATTTTGATGCGTTATACAAACAAAATCCAAAGAAAACAGAAGCATGGTTAAACAAAGCAAACATTGTTCGGCAGCAGGCAAATTCATTGTATAATACATTACAGGAATTTAAAGTAGGAATTGTAAAAATTGCCGATGGTAAAAAAGCCGACCCTAATGCTATACATATTGAAAACCGTGAAAACCTTGATGCAGCAGCAAGATACGCAGAATTAAACGGTGAAAGTTCTAATGGCAAAGGGAAGTTATTAAGAAAGCAAATCAGTGATTTCAGAGAGATGCTCGATTCTCTTAATCCATCAAAATCAGCATCTTATGATGCAATTTTCAATACTGGGAAAATAAAATCCTTGCACTCTGGTAATGAAGTTGATTGGGAAGTAGCAATGTTTGAGTTTATGCCTGCGGTGGCGGTTACAACTTTGCTGACAAAATATCAAAGTGATGTACGCACTGCCGAAGCAGAGGTTGTAAGTTATTTGAAATCACAAACCGATCAGGGCGATTTTCGTGTAAATAAAATTGTAGCTTACGCACTGCCTGTTTCGAGTAGTTATGTTCTTCAAGGCGGAAGATACACGGCACAAATTGTACTTTCGGCTGTCGATTCTACTTTGAAGCCAAAATATTTTGTAAATGGACGTCAAATTGGTGAAAATGGTATTTATGAGGCGATAGGAAGCACAACAGGCGAAAATAATTATTCCGGTTATATTGAGATGATGCGAAACGGACAAGCAATCACTTATCCTTTCAAACAGTCATTTACAGTAGGAACGCCTTCGGCAACAGTTTCCAATGTTGATTTGAATGTAGTTTATCGTGGTATTGACAATAAATTTGAAATTTCTGTTCCGGGTGTGCCATCAAGTGCGGTTTCTGTATCTGTTGATGGTGGTAGCGCAACAAAAACAGGAGAAGGACGTTATAATATCAGAGCAAACCGCGATGGCGAGATTGGAATTTCTGTTTCGGCAAATATTGAAGGTAAAGTTACAAATATGGGAAGCAAAAGTTTTCGCGTAAAATATCTGCCAGACCCAAGGTCGTTTCTGCGTTATACTGATGCTGGTGGCATTGTTCGGCAAAAGTCGCAGGGGAAACTCAGAAAATTGGAACTTAAAAATAATCCTGCAATTATTGCCGACTATGGCGAAGATGAATTGGTAAAAGCCAATTTCAATGTAACAGGTTTCAGAATGGTAACAGTTTTTGGGTCAAGTAATTCAAGCGGTTCTGCACTTACAAGCGCACAACTTGCTATTATTGATAAAATGGAAGGAGGAGAAAGCGTTGTTTTTACAGATATTAAGGCTGTTGGTCCTGATGGAAGAGTACGTTTGTTGCCTACTGTGGCAATAGAATTATAAAAAAATAGGATTTATTATATTTTAAAATTAGAATAAATTAGTAACGATATGAAAAAAGTAGTTGTTTCATTAATGTTAATTTCGCTTGGCGCAATTGGAATTGTAAGTGCACAAACGAAAGAATTACCGTTTTTCGACGAGAAAGGAACGGTGCGTATTCAAACACTCGAAATGGATGCGATGGCTGATACCATTGCAACAGTATATCATCGTGCAGACGATGTGGCGTGGTCGCGCGTTGTGTATAAAATAATTGATATGCGCGATAAGCAGAATTATCAGTTGTATTTCCCTACCCGCCCCAATGACGAGTATGTAAGTTTGTTCCGCCTGATGCTCAACGCAATAACTCAGGGTGTGCCTGTTTATGCCCGCAATCCGCGTGAAATCAAACCGATGTGGGATACGCAACTCACAGGCGAAGACCTTTCGCAAGTTTTTGCTTATGATGAATATCGTGAAGATAATTTAATTCAGGTTAATCCTGTTACCAACGAAGCAACAATAAGCGACGAACAGTATCAACGCTATGTGCACAATCAGGTAAAGTTTTTGATACAGGAAATTTATTTTTTCGATAAGCATTATTCGCGTATGTACAGCAAAATTATGGCTATTGCGCCACTTTATGCTTTACACCCTGATAATTTAGAAGCAAATAATTCGATGCGTTATTTCCAAAATTCAATTCTTTGCTGGTTTGCCTACGATGACCTGCGTCCGTTTATGATTAAGCAATTTGTTATTCCCAAAAAGAATGATACTCAGCGTCTTAGTTTTGACGATTTCTTTGTGCAAAATCTTTACGGCACATATCTTTTAGGCGATTCTAATATGTACAACCGTATGTTGCTTGATTACGGAACTATAATTGCCGATACAACCCAATTTACAAATTATATCAAAAGCGAACAAAACCGCATTCAAACCGAATTGCTCAATTTTGAAATGGATATGTGGGATTATTAAATAGAATTAATTTTTGGGAATAATAAAACTCAAAACAAAAAAACCTTTGAAATTTCAAAGGTTTTTTTGCATTATTAAGAGTTAGATTAAGTTATAATTTATTTGATTTATTACCGTTAAAAATTTCCCATTTTAAGAAAAGCAATTTCCTGCTCACTTAGGAAACGATATTTTCCACGCGGAAGATTTTTCTTTGTCAGTCCGGCGAACATTACGCGGTCTAAACGTTTAACCTTGTAATCCAATTTTTCAAAAATGCGCCTAACGATGCGGTTTTTACCCGAATGAATTTCTATTCCGATAATTGTTTTATCTTCAATATTTGCATATTCGAGCGCATCTGCTGCAATCGTTCCATCTTCGAGTTCTACTCCAAGCATAATCGTACGAAAATCTTCTGGAAGTAAAGGTTTATTAAGCGTAACCTGATACACTTTCTTTTTGTCAAATTTTGGGTGTGCAAGTTTTGAAGCAAGGTCGCCGTCGTTTGTGAGCAAAAGAACGCCTGTTGTGTTGCGGTCGAGCCGTCCGACAGGATAAATTCGCTCGCTGCAAGAATTGCGGACGATATCCATAACATTTTTCTTTGCGTTAGGGTCTTCGGTTGTTGTTACGCAATCTTTTGGTTTGTTGAGCAAAATATAAACTTTACGCTCTGATTGAACAGATTGGTCGTGGAATTTGACGCTGTCGGTAGGCATAATTTTTGTTCCCAAAGCGGTAACAACATCGCCATTGACACTTATAACGCCTGCCTGAATATATTCGTCGGCTTCGCGGCGCGAACAAATTCCCGTATTTGCCAAATATTTATTCAACCGAACAGGTTTTGTCGGGTCAAAATATTCCTGCTGAAACTCAATTTGTTTTTTGCGGCTGTATTTTGCATTAGGGTCATAGTCGGCTGTTTTACGGTAGGGTTTGCGAAACCGTACTGCGCCTCCGCCTCCTGTATTACCAAAACGTGTTTCTGTGTAATTCGCATTTGAATTTGCGTTATCATCTCTGTTGCCAAAATTTTGGCGCGGTTGAAAATTATTTGGCTGAAAACTGTTCGGACGTTGCGAATAGTTTTGTTGCTGCGGACGATTTGAATTAAAACGCGGGCGCGACTGCGATTGACGATTATTGTAATTATTATTGCTGTTGCGCCATTGATTGTTACTGTTGCCATCGCGGTTTTCTTCCCATCTGTTGCCATAATCTTCGGGCAAATTGCGTTGCGGATTATTGTAGTTTCTACGCGGTGCATACCCTTCTCCATTGTCATTAAAATTACGACGAGGTTGAGAAGAATTGCCTCTCGCCTGATTGTAATTGCTTCGCGGCTGATAATTGTCTCTTGTTTGATTATAATTGCTGCGCCTTTGATACTGATTATTGCCTTCGCGGCGATAATCAGAGTTCTGATTGTAAGAAAGTCCGTTCTGATTTTCTTGAGCGGAGTTGTGATTGCTTTCTGTGTTCATTTTTTTGATTTATTATTTATACTGATTTATAGTTTTCTTTTTCGGACTGCAAAAGTACATAAAATTTTTTCAAATGAGATGCTTTTTTTATAAAAAAAGGTAAATTTTTAGTAAATATTTTTACATTTAATATAATTCAACACTTTTGGATGCAGCCATTTGTTTGCTAAAGCAAAATGATGTTTTTTTATTTCATTACGAATTTGCGTTGATGAAATTTTATATTGCGGGGCAAATTCAAGATATTTCATTTGTGGAAAATTTTCTTTAACTTGCTTAAAATCAAAATTCTCACGCGGATAAACTAAAATTTCTACCATTTGCAATATCGCTTTAAAATCTTTCCATTTGTCAAAAACAAGTGCATTGTCGCTGCCGATTAACAATGAAAAATTAACATCAGGAAATTTTTGCTGCAATTTTTTCAGAGTATCAACTGTAAAAGACGGTTTTGGCATATCAAACTCAATATCAGATGTTTGCAAACAATTATTGCCGTCAATTGCCAAACGTGCCATATCAATTCGCAAATGTTCGTCAATAAGTTCCTGCTCGTTTTTCAGCGGATTGCGCGGCGAAACGACAAACCAAACTTCATCGGATAAATTATTGTTTATCAAATAATTAGCCAATCCTAAATGTCCATTGTGAATCGGATTGAACGAACCGAAATAAAGAGCAGTTTTCGTCATAAAACATTGAGTATCTGTTCTTTAATTTGTTCTAATTCGTCTTTCATCATCACAACAATTTTTTGCATTTCGCTGTGATTTGCCTTTGAGCCGAGCGTATTAATTTCGCGCCCGATTTCCTGCAAAATAAAACCAAGTTTTTTACCCTGCGAAATTTTTTCGTCCAATGTTTCTGTAAAATATTTCAAATGATTGCTCAAACGCGATTTTTCCTCGCTAATGTCAAGTTTTTCAATATAAAAAATCATTTCATGTTCAAATCGGTTTTTATCAAAATCAACTGATTTACAAAGAGTTGTAAGTTCGGTAATAATGCGTTCGCGTACTTTCTCAATTCGTTGCTGTTCGTATTGCGGAATTTGTTCGAGCAATGCGGCTATATTGCTGATTTTCAGACGAAAAAATTTATCAAGCATTTTTCCTTCCTGCTGCCTGAATTCCTGCAAAATATCAAGCGCGTTATTTAAAATCTGACGAATAGCAGCCCAATCTTGCGGCACAAGTTCTACATTATCGGTTTTCAGAGCATCGGGCAGGCGCAAAATTGTTTCAAGTACATTTGGCAAAGATATTTGCATTTCGTTTGCAAGTTCTTGAATTTGAGTAATATACGCCTTTACTAAACCTTTATTAAGCAAATTCGGATAATCGCGCTCGGAACTTTCCACCGAAAGCGTAATTTCAATTTTTCCTCGTTCAAGCCGCTGAGCAACTTCGTTGCGAATTTCAAGTTCTTTTTCCTTATAAATTCCTGATATTTTGGCTGTTATATCTGCCTGCTTTCCGTTGAGCGACTTAATTTCTATGGTAATTTTTTTGTTTGAGAACTCGCCGCCCGCCTTCCCAAAACCCGTCATCGATTGAATCATATTATACTGTAAATTAACGATTTATATTAAAAACAAGCAGTTTCAACAACGAATGCAACTTTTTTGCAAAGATAGTAAAAATAATTCTGTTTGCGAATAAAAATTTTACGGTATTAAATAAATAATTATTCGTACCTTTGTAGTCGTAAAAATTAATTGAAACAAAAAAAATAATTAAAAATCGAAAATTAATATGAATTATACAACTTTGCAAGAGAAACTCAAAATGCCTGAATATGGGCGCAATATTCAGCAAATGATAGAATATGCGGTGCAAATACCTGACCGTCAGGAGCGTACGCGTTGCGTTATGTCGATTATCAATATTATGGGCAATCTGTTTCCTTATTTGCGCGATGTCAATGATTTTAAACACAAACTTTGGGACCATGTGGCGATAATGTCTGATTTTAAGTTGGATATTGATTTTCCTTACGAAATTATGCGAGCGGAAAATCTTTACACTCGCCCCAATAAAGTGCCTTATAAAAGTTCCCAAATTCATTATATGCATTATGGGCGCACGCTCGAAGAGATGATAGAAAAAACCGCCGAAATGCCTTTGGGCGAAGAACGCAACGAACTTGTTTTGCTCATTGCCAATCAGATGAAAAAATGTTTCCTTACATGGAATAAGGAAGTTGTTGACGACAGTAAAATTTTTGACGATTTGCGCGAATTGTCGTATGGCAGAATTGATATTTCGGAAGATTTTTTAAAGCTTATTGAAAGTCGCGATGTTCTTTACGGCAGCAGCAAAAAGAATAAACGCAAGAAATAATTGCTATTTTTTGCGTTTATTCTTTTCATTATTTTATTGTTTATAATTTAAAAATTACTCTAAATTTTTACTTCTTCTGTATTTCCGTAATTGCTTTTTTCACAACTTTGTCGTCTAAATAAAAAACAGGATAAAAACCGCTGTCGCCAAGCATATTACGCACAATATATGCCTGCAAAGTATTTATTATTAAGTTTTTAGAAATATTTAATTCACTCGGAGATGCTTTGAGATTTTTTGATGCGGTAAAATTTGCAAATTGAATTAAAAGCGGCTGTTTGTCCAAATATTTTTTTAATTCTTGCCACGATTTGTATTGCGCCATTGATTTACGATTTTCATCGGTATATTTAAAAGCAAATTGATAAAGATAGCTCAAATTCATCGCTTTGTTGAGAAAAGATGTGTATTGAGTCGTGTCGCGCGG
>WRGS01000219.1 GCA_009787075.1 Paludibacter sp. | reverse complement strand
ATTCCGACCGTTGGCTGATTCTGATTGCCTACCTGACAGGTTTGTCGGTAGGCGTGCATTTGTTGAATTTGCTGACAATTCCCGCTATTGCTTTAGTTTATTATTTTAAAAGATATGAATCAACGACAAAAGGCGTTATTATCACAGTTCTTGCTTCATTTGCAATGGTAATTTTTGTGATGTACGGACTTGTGCAGGGATTTGTGCAGGTGGCAGCGTGGTTTGAATTGATGTTTGTAAATGGATTTGGAATGCCGTATAATTCAGGACTTTTAATTTATTTGATTTTGGCAATTGCTTTGCTTGTATGGACAATTTATTTGACGCGAAATCCGAAAAATCCCGCTCTGACAAACATAATTTTCCTGCTTACAATGAGTTTTATAGGTGTGCCGTTTCTGCTTGGCAATGCGTGGATAGGAGTTTTGGTTATCATTTTGGCGGCATTGGCTTTTTATTTTATTAAGAAAAAAATAAATTATCAATGGCTTAATACAATTACCTTAATGGCGGTGGTGATGCTTATTGGTTATTCTACTTTTGGAGTAATTATGATTCGGGCATCAGCCAAACCGACAATGGACCAGAACGCGCCTGATAATGTTTTTGCGCTCAAATCGTATCTTAACCGCGAGCAATATGGCGATCGTCCGTTGTTTTACGGAGAAGTTTTCAGCGCCAGAGCGATTGATTCCAAAAACGGTGCAAGTATTTATGAAAAAGCAGTTAAAGATTCTGAAAATCAAAAAGATAGATATGTCGTTGTTGGGAATAAGCGCAATTATGTTTATCCTGACGGAGTTACTATGCTTTTTCCGCGAATGTATTCAAGCAACAGGTCGCACGTTTCAGAATATAAAAGTTGGTCGAATTATAAAGGAAAAACTGTACATTTCCAATATAACAATCAAACATTTTCAGAAGAAGTTCCTACTTTTGGCGATAATTTGGCATTTTTCTTTAATTATCAACTCAATTATATGTATTTCCGCTATTTTATGTGGAATTTCAGCGGGCGGCAGAACGACATGGCAGGCAATGGAGAAGTTGATAAAGGAAACTGGATTACAGGTCTTCCATTTTTTGATAAATCTCGTGCGGGCATAGATAAAAATTATCCTGATGAATTAAAAAATAATAAAGCGCACAATGTTTATTATATGCTGCCGTTTTTGCTTGGCGTTTTAGGACTTGTTTATCAAGTTTTTAGAGGCAAAAAAGGGAAACAGACTTTTTGGGTTACAATGGCTTTGTTCTTTATGACAGGAATTGCAATCGTTATTTACCTTAATCAAACGCCATTACAACCGCGTGAACGCGATTACGCTTATGCAGGCTCATTCTACGCATATTGCATTTGGATTGGAATAGGAGTTTTGGGAGTTATTTCTTTATTAAGAAAAATAAAAATCCCAGCGACGGTTGCAGCGAGCGCGGCAACTTTGCTTTGCTTGATTGTTCCCGCACTGATGGCGCAGCAAAATTGGGACGACCACGACCGTTCAGGGCGTTTTGCAGCGCGTGATTTTGGCGCAAATTATCTTAATTCCTGCGAACCGAATGCTATAATTTTTTCAAATGGCGATAATGATACTTTCCCGCTTTGGTACAATCAGGAAGTTGAAGGCGTGCGTACAGATGTGCGCGTGTGCAATCTTTCGTATATTCAAACCAATTGGTATATTGACCAAATGAGGCGTGGAGCATACGAATCTGCTCCTCTGCAAATGAGCCTTGCCGAAAAAGATTATATCACTGGGACTAACGATTTTGTTTTAGTAAAAAATGAATATTGGGGAAAGCCATTAGATGTAGATAATGCATTAAAATTTGTCAAAGAAAAACATATTTTACCAACAGGTCAAATTTATATTCCGGTAAATGCCGATTCTGTTATTGCAGCGGGTGCATTGCCCGAAAGCCGCCGCGCAGAAATTGTTCCGCAAGTTAATTTCAACTTTAAAGATATGATGTTAAAAGGCGATATGGCTGTAATTGATATTATTAACCAAACAAAATGGAAACGCCCTGTGTATTTTGCCACAACTGTTGGAAGTCAAAATTATCTCGGTTTGGACAAAAATGGTCAATTTGTGGTTACAGGAATGGCGTATAAGGTTTTGCCAATCAACTCAAAAGACAGACTTTCGAGCGTTGATGTTGAAAAAACATACGAAAATTTGATGACAAAATTCAAATACGGCAACGTTGCTGACCCGAAAGTGTATTCTGATGAAACTGTACGAAGAATGATTTCTTCCCACAGAGTAACGTTTATACAGTTGGTTCAAGTGTTGCTTGCGCGGGGCGACAGTGCACGTGCGCGAAATGTCCTTGACAAGCATTTTGAGGTTTTTCCGCCGCAAACTACCGGATACGATAATCTCGTTTTTGAACTTGCCGCCGCCTATTATCAAATTGGCGACCACGCAAAAGCAAACAGTTACGTTGAAGATTTTCTCAAACAGAATAATCAATATCTGCGCTGGGGTTTTTCGCTCAACCGCAATCAGCGTGCGAGCATAGAGCGTGATTTGTATATCAATTTCAGTGTTTTGCAGCAGGCGTTACAAATGTTTGACAGGTATAATGAAAAAGCCTTGATTGAAAAATATTTACCTGATTATCAGAAATTTGCACCGTATTTTCAAGCGCCTGACGAACATTCTGAAGTTAGATAAAAATTCTTACCTTGCCCCTGTTTTCTCTTTATAGAGAGGCAGGGGTAGGGAAAAGAGGCAAAAAAATTAAGAAAAATGAAATTTTCAATTGTTATACCTGTTTATAATGTAGAAAAATATTTGCGTGAATGTTTGGAAAGCGTTGCCGCTCAAACATTTACCGACTTTGAAGTGATTTGCGTAAATGATGGTTCGACAGATAATTCGTTAGAAATAATTAATGATTTTAAAAATTCAAAATTTAAAGATTTAAAAATTATTAATAAAGAAAACGGCGGACTTTCTGCCGCGCGGAACGCAGGAATATGCGCATCTGAGGGCGATTATATTTTTCTTTTGGACAGCGACGATTTTATTGCGCACAACGCACTTGAAATTTTAAATAAAAATATTGACAATCAGGATTTTATATGGTTTTCGGGTAAAGTGTTTTTTGAAAATACAAAAAAGGAAATTATTGATAAACAATTTTGTGAGCCGAAAATTTCTGGCTGGGATTATTACAACAAATATGCGCTTATCCCGCGCAGATTTCACTTTGTTACAGCGGTTTTGCGGCTTTACAGAAGAGAATTTTTGATGAGAAACAGACTTTTTTTCAGCGAAGGTATTTATCACGAAGATAATCTTTTTACGCCGATTTGTTGTTATTGTGCTGAAAATGTGAAAGTTATCCCCGATGTTTTATACGTTTACCGAATTCGCGAAGGCAGCATCACGCAAAATGAAAATCCCGCAGCAACATTAAAGCGAACGCAAGATACGATTTTGATAATCAATGAATTAACCGATTTTTTTGAAAATGCGGATAATATTGATAAAACCACAGTTTATAGGCAAAATGCGATGTGGGTGTTCAATGCTTTTTATATTCTGTGTCATAATAATTTAAGCGACAAATGTGCAGAATTAAAATCGCTGCTGTGTTCGGAATTTAAAGCCACAATCAGCGATTTTGACATGAAACTCCTTTTCGATTTTATTGAAAAAGACAAATTTAAAAAGTTTTACAAATGGTATAAATTTGATTTTCACACAGTTAGAAATTATTGGCGGAAAATCAAAAAAAGAATAAAAAAATAAAGTCTTTGCCTAACATAATTCAAAATGAATAATATTATTGACAAGAACATTAATTTATCAGATTACAAAATTATAATTTTTACCCGTTCGATGAACGCAAAGTTGTTTGAATTATCTTCCGATTCAATTTCTTTGCCTTTCAAGCATATCAGAATGAAAAATACAACTGCGCTCGGCTATTTCTACGATTTATTGAAATATGATGTTGATTATGCGATTAACATTGACGAAGATGCTTTTGTGTTTGATAATGAGCGATTGTTGTTGTTGTTAAAATATTGTATTTCAAATAATTATGTTAATTGCGGTTTTCCTGATGGCGGCGTTTTAGATGTTAGGCACGAAAATCCTATTGTTACAAATCCATTTTTCAATATTTTTGATGTAAAAAAAATTAATGAAAAACTTGATTATCAATTGATTGAAAATTTTGACTTCAAAAAGTATGATTATGAATCGTATTCTCCCAAACATTTGTTCTCTGGTAGCGATTACAAATATTCATATAATCCAGACCCTTATTATCCGTTCTTTTTGTGGTTAAATATGAATTTTAAATGTTTGTATTTGAATGCAACCACCTATAAAGAAAACGACGGTTATACCACAATTTTAGAAGATAACCAAGGGAAACCATTTTTGTACCATACTTGGTTTTCACGTTTTTACGAGAAAAATCCGATTCACACCAAACGCATAAATAATGTTTATACACTCTGTACAGGTAAAAATGTTAGAAGTTTCAACAAATTTACTGACAGAATCAATGAATTATATGATTTTTTAGGAATAAAATATTCATTTTGGCGTTATGTATTCAGAAAACAATTAAAACGAATGCATTTAATTAAGTATATTTAACACATTTAATTTAAACAATTTCCCCACAATTATATTTGAAAATATTTTTAAAAATTTAATAAAATTCAAAAAAATCTTATGGTAAAAAAAACATCTTTTTGTTGCGCTTGCCTGTGTTGGTTTAAGCGCGTTAATTAGCGGCTGCTTCGGCGGCGGCGGTGCAGGGGTTAGCGCAAAAGTAGACCCGAAAGTCCTTGAAAACAAGAACGAAGTTCAAAAAATTTACGATGCAATTATCAAATCTATGGGTGCGCAGGCAAGTAAAGCCGACGAGGTTAGTATCAGCGTAGATAATCCTGCCGACAAAGGCAAAAAGGGCGATGCTTATCTGACTATTATGATTGATATGCAAGACCCGAAAAATCCCAAGCAACTTGTGCGTCAGTTATTTCACGGCGAGTTGGGCAGATGGTTGCCAAGGCAGGAAGTTACTGTTCAGGCGAGAGGAAACAAGGAAAGTTTTCGCCTTGAAGATGAACTTTTTGATTTTTCAAAAATCAGCGCCGACAAATTGTACAGCGTTATTCAAGAAGCGTACAATAAGAACAACAATGAACCTGAAAAATTCACTTATAGATACGTTCAACATGTAAATATTTCTATTTTAGGTTTTGATGTTTATGTAAAAAGCAAGTTGAACTCCAACGACCAAATAATAAACGATAATCTTCGTTGCGATTTAGATGGAAATCCGAGAAGATAATTTTCTTAAACTTTTTTTTATTACCTTTGCAACCGCCTGAAAAAATCAGGCGGCTGTTTTTTATATTATTAATAATCAATGAGTAAAGACGATTTTATAGAAGAAGAAAATAATGAAAATGCGCAGGCGGAAAATGATTTTTCTGCCGAAGATGCCGTTGAAAATCAAATTATTGAATTAAAAGAAAGTCATTATAAAATTCCGAAAATCGGTGATGTCGGAGCAAATCATCATCTTTCGGGAATGTACCAAAACTGGTTTTTGGATTATGCTTCGTATGTAAATTTGGAACGCGCTGTGCCCGATATTTATGATGGATTAAAACCTGTTCAACGGCGTATTTTATTCAGTATGAGGCGTTTAGATGATGGGCGTTACAATAAGGTTGCGAACATTGTCGGGCATACGATGCAGTTTCACCCGCACGGAGATGCTTCCATTGGCGATGCGCTGACAAATATGGGACAAAAAGACTTACTTATTGATTGTCAGGGAAATTGGGGCAATATTCTTACAGGCGATGAAGCCGCTGCGCCGCGTTATATTGAAGCGCGGTTGTCGAAGTTTGCGCTCGAAACCGTTTTTAATCCTAAAACAACCGAATGGAAAATGTCGTACGATGGGCGCAACCGCGAGCCTATCGCCTTGCCTGTAAAATTTCCATTGCTGCTCGCGCAGGGAACAGAAGGCATTGGAGTTGGGTTGAACTCTAAAATTTTGCCGCACAATTTTAACGAAATTATTGACGCCTGCATCGCGCATTTGCGTTGTGAAGAATTTAAACTGTTTCCCGATTTTCAAACGGGCGGCTCAATCGATGTCAGCCGTTACAACGACGGCGAGCGGGGAGGCGTTGTAAAAGTGCGTGCAAAAATCACAAAAATCGACAATAAAACGCTTGCAATCACCGAGATACCTTTTTCTACAACAACAGGCTCGTTAATCGACAGTATTATTAAAGCCAACGAAAAGGGCAAAATTAAAATCCGCAAAGTTGATGACAACACTTCGGCAGAAGTCGAAATTCTAATTCATTTACAGCCAAATACTTCGCCCGATAAAACCATTGATGCGCTCTATGCCTTTACTGCGTGCGAAATAAGCATTTCGCCCAATTGTTGCGTTGTGCAGAACAAAAAACCGAATTTTATGGGCGTTTCGCAGATGTTGCGCATATCTGCCGAACACACAAAGGATTTGCTCGAACTTGAATTGAAAATTCAACGCGACGAATTGCTCGAACAATTGTTTTTCACTTCTTTGGAAAAAATTTTTATTGAAAATCGTATTTATAAAGATAAGGAATTTGAAAGCGCAACTACCCAAGATATTGTTATCGCGCATATTGATAAGCGTTTAGAGCCGTTTAAAGCGGATTTTGTGCGCGAAGTTACAAACGAAGATATTCTTAAATTATTGGAAATAAAAATGCGCCGCATAACAAAATTTAATTCCGACGAGGCGAACGATACTTTAATTTCCATAAATAAAAAAATTGCAGAAGTAGAAAAAAATCTGAAAAATATTGTAAATTATGCAATTAAGTGGTTTGAATATTTAAAAGAAAAATTTGGGAAATCATATTTGAGAAAAACAGAAATCCGCAATTTTGAAAATATTGAACAGCAAAAAGTTGTTGAGGCAAACGAAAAACTTTATGTAAATCGCGCTGAAGGTTTTATCGGAACAGGCTTGAAAAAAGACGAATATATAAGCGACTGTTCGGATATTGATGATATAATCGTGTTTTTTACTGATGGAAAATATAAAATTGTAAAAATTTGCGAAAAACTTTTTGTAGGGAAAAATATTTTGTATCTTAATGTATTTAAGAAAAACGATAAACGGACGGTTTATAACGCTGTTTATCGCGATGGGAAAACAGGCGTAAATTTTGCTAAACGTTTCTATGTCAGTGGAATAACGCGCGACAAAGAATACGATTTTACGCAGGGAACGCCAAAAACAAAAGTAACATATTTCACTGCCAATCCTAACGGCGAGGCAGAAGTTATTCAGATAAAATTGCGCCCGAAACCGCGTCTGATAAAGATTAATTTTGAAAAGGATTTTTCCGAAATTGCGATAAAAGGGCGGCAGTCGATAGGAAATATTTTGACCAAAAATGAGATTTTGAAAATTACGCTAAAACAAAAAGGCACTTCAACGCTTGATGGACGCAAAGTTTGGTTTGACAACGATGTTTTGCGCCTGAATTACGACGGACGCGGAATGTATCTTGGCGAGTTTCACAGCAACGAGCAAATTTTGGTTATCAACGAAAAAGGCGATTATTACGCTACAAATTTCGATTTGATAAATCATTTTGAACAGGATTTTATCAGAATTGAAAAATTTGATTCAAACAAAATTTGGACTTTGGCTCTTTTCGATGCCGACCAAAAATTTTATTATCTCAAACGTTTTTCGTTGGAAAACAGCCAAAAACCGCAAAATATTTTGGGCGAAAATACGCAATCGCGCCTTGTGTTGCTTACAGACACTGATTTCCCGCGAATTGAAGTGAAATTTGGCGGTTCAGATTCGTTTCGAGAAAATCTTGTTATTGATGCCGAGCAATTTATCGGACTGAAAAGTTTTAAAGCAAAAGGCAAACGAATTTCTACTTATAATATTCAAGAAATCAACGAATTAGAGCCAATACGATTTATTTCCAAAGAAGAAGACGAAATATCGGAAACCCCTGAAAATGTTGAAATTGAAGATGAAGATGACGAAAATATTGAAATCGTTAAATCGCCTCAAACTCAAAAAAATAATGAAAATATGGCAGAGCAGGCAAGTTTGTTTTGAAAATTCAAAAACAATTGCTTATTTTTGTTTTTTATTTTTCTAAAAAATTATGATAAAAGACAGGATAGAAGCTCTTCGCGCTGAGTTGAACGAGGCAAATTTCAATTATTACGTATTGAATTTGCCGACAATTTCCGATTTTGAGTTCGACCAAAAACTCAAAGAATTAGAAATTTTAGAGCGCGAAAATCCGCAGTTTTTTGATGCAAATTCGCCTACACAGCGCGTTGGAAGCGATATAAATCAGCAATTTACGCAGGCGGCGCATCAATATCCGATGATTTCGCTTGCAAATACTTATTCTGAAAATGAGGTTACTGACTTTTACAACCGTACTCAACGCGCTTTGAATCAGGATTTTGAATTGGTTTGCGAACTGAAATATGACGGAACGGCAATTTCTTTAATTTATGAAAACGGCGCGTTAATTCGCGCAATCACACGCGGTGATGGCGAAAAAGGCGATGATGTTACCACTAATGTACGGACTATCAAGTCGATACCGTTAAATTTATATGGAAAAAATTATCCGCAAAAATTTGAAATTCGCGGTGAAATTCTGTTGCCGTGGACAGAATTCGACCGTTTAAACCGCGAGCGTCAGCAGCAGGAAGAGCCGCTTTTTGCCAATCCGCGCAATGCTGCCGCAGGAACATTAAAATTGCAAAATTCGTCTGTGGTATCTTCCAGAAAATTAGATGCTTATCTCTATTATCTGCTTGGCGAAAATCTTCCTGCCGACACTCATTTTGAAAATTTACAAACGGCAGAAACCTGGGGATTTAAAATTTCAGATGCGCTAAAAGTTTGTAAAAATTTACAGGAAGTTTTTAATTTTTTAAAATATTGGGATTCGGAACGCAAAAATTTGCCTGTAGCCACCGATGGCGTTGTTATTAAGGTAAATTCTATTGCTCAGCAAAATTTTTTGGGAATGACAGCCAAAAGTCCGCGCTGGGCGATTGCATATAAATTTCAGGCAGAACGCGCTGTAACACGCTTAAATTCAGTGTCTTATCAGGTCGGACGGACAGGCGCAATTACGCCCGTTGCAAATCTTGAACCTGTTTTGCTTTCAGGAACAATCGTAAAACGCGCTTCATTGCACAATGCTGACATTATCGAAAATCTTGATTTGCATATTGGTGATATGGTTTTTGTGGAAAAAGGCGGCGAAATTATTCCAAAAATTACGGGAGTGGACTTGGATTCGCGTATTTTGATAGGTGAAAAAGTTAAATTTATTAAAAATTGTCCCGAATGTGGCTCATTATTAACACGTTATCAAGGAGAAGCAGCGCATTATTGCCCGAATGAAAATCACTGTCCGCCGCAAATAAAGGGAAAGATTGAACATTTTGTTTCGCGCCGAGCAATGAATATTGAAGGTTTAGGCGAAGAAACGGTTAATTTGCTATACGACAATAATTTACTGAAAAATATTGCAGATATTTATGAATTAAAAGTTCCCGATTTGGCGCGGCTTGAGCGGCTTGGCAACAAATCGGCGCAAAATATAAAAATTTCAATAGAACGCTCAAAATCTGTGCCTTACCAGCGGATTTTATTTGCCTTGGGAATACGTTTTGTGGGCGAAACTACCGCCAAAAAACTTGCTTTTGCTTTCACGGAAATTGAACAACTCGAACAGGCAACAGCCGAACAGTTGATTACCGTTGATGAAGTTGGCGAGCGGATTGCGCAAAGCGTTGTTGCATATTTTGCCGACGAAAGTAATCGTGAAATTATTAATCGATTGAAAATGTGCGGATTACAATTTTCGCTTTCGGCAGAACAGCAGCAAGAGAAAAGTAATGCACTTGCAGGGAAAACCATTGTTATAAGCGGCACTTTTGCAAAAAATTCGCGCGATGCTTACAAAACGATTATTGAGCAAAACGGCGGCAAAAATTCAAGCAGCGTTTCGGCAAAAACCTCGTTTATCCTTGCAGGCGAAAATATGGGACCCGAAAAATTAAAGAAAGCGCAATCGCTTGGCGTTGAATTAATTACAGAAAATGAATTTCTTCAATTATTGGAAAATCAACGGTAAATCTTTTTCAAAAATTTATCAATAATTTTTATAAAAATATTTCTCTTGATTTTTTGCGTCCGCCGCAAATAGAAATGCACAAGTTTATCAAACAAATTTCGCGGGTCTTTTATCTCTTTGCCCGCAATTTCTGAAAGTTGTGCAAGCCATATTTTATCCCAAATATCAAGTTTGCGGAAAAATTTTATCCCTTTATTGTCGAATATTTGTGCAATTTCAATAAAATAATAATTACCATTATCTTTTAAAATAAGTTTTTCAAAATCAACGCCGTTATTTTTATAAAAATCATAAATATTACTTTCTATATTAATAGTTGCAGTTGTTTCTTCATTTTTCCAATACATACGATGTAATGAAATTGCCGATTTTTTTTCATCGTTGAAAACAGTAGAAATTTGATAAAACTTTTCCTTATTTTGTTGTCTTAAAATGTTGAACCGTGCAAAATGAATTACTTTTAAATCACTGATTACAATATAGTTAGAATTCTTTGGATACATTAATCGCGGTTCGTGAATATAATTGTCGGGATAATCGCCTGAAATTTTTTTACCATAATTACATACCCAATCGCCGTGTGCAATGCGTTCATCTTCGGGGATAGCAGTAAATAAAGAACCGTATAAATTTAACCATTTGAATTCAAAAACATCGTTTTTTTTAGAATTTATAATTTTTTCCCAACCATCTGTTTGCAAAAAATTACCCATAAAAAATTCATCTGCGTCTAATGCAAAAATGATTTTATCGCCTTCGATTTTATTTGCAGCATCAAATAATAATCGTCGCGTATGGGACATTTGCATTTTTGGCAGATTGTTGGCAATTACCGTAACTTTCGGATATTTTTTGTAAATTTCACGCGAGCCGTCGGTAGAGTTCTGGTCAGCAATGATTATATAGTCAGCCCACAGCGAAGTTGCCGTCAGAAAAGCGTCTAAAATCCACGCTTCATTGCGTACAGGGGTAAGGCAAATTAGTTTTGGAGTTTGCATGATTTTTTATGTTTTATTTTATTCTATATTTTCTTTCTTTGTTTATATAGGTATTTATATCAGTAATTTTTCTATTTGGCAATTCTTCCAACAAATTAAATAAAAATTTCAATTCTTTTTATAACTACAAAATTACACTTTATTTTTGATGTTTTTTTCATTGTTTTAAAAAAAATTATTGCGCATTTTTCTTAAAACCATAAAAATTCCTTACTTTTGCAAACTATTTTCAAAAGGTTGGTTTGATGAGTTTAGACGAAATAAAATATCCGATTGAGGCAGAGTTTGAATTATTCGAGGCGAATTTTAGAAACGTTTTTCGTTCAGAAAATGTTCTGTTAAAGCAAATTAACGATTATTTGCTTGAGCAGGACGGTAAAAAACTGCGTCCGATTATTGTTCTTTTGGCGGCAAAACTTTGTTGTGGTGCGTGTAGCAGTGTTACAATGGACGTGGCTGTGGCGTTGGAATTGCTGCATACAGCGAGTTTGATTCACGATGATGTAGTTGACAGTACTTTGCAGCGGCGTGGGCGTCCATCGATTAATGCGCAGTGGGGCAATAAAATAGCCGTTCTTGCAGGCGATTTTTTTCTATCAAATTCATTGTTTTTTGCCGCGCGGACTAAAAACCAGAAAATAATGACTTTGCTTTCGCAAATCGGCATCAACCTTTCCGAAGGCGAACTTTTTCAACTTTCCAAAGAAAATCACGCCGACATTACCGAAACAGAATATTTGAATATTATCCGAAAAAAAACTGCGTTGCTTTTTGCTTCCTGCGCAACAATGGGTGCGCTTTCGGTTGGCGCGGACGAACATAAAACAATGAAAATGAGTTTGTTCGGCGAATATCTTGGTACGAGTTTTCAAATCAGGGACGATATTTTTGATTATTCTGAAGATAAAAATATAGGCAAGCCTACGGGCAACGACATTAGAGAAAGGAAAATTACTTTGCCCTTGATTTTTGCACTTAAAAATTCTGACGAAAAGTCAAAAATGGAAATTGTTAATATTTTGAATAATAAGTTAGATAATAATGATGTAAAAAAAATCGTGGAGTTTACCCGTAAAAACGGCGGAATAGAATATGCGGCAGATAAAATGCTAATTTACAAACAAAAAGCCATTGAAGAACTTGCTGATTTCGAGAATGGCGAACTGAAAAATTCTCTTATTGCCTGCGCTGAATTTGCTGCGCAAAGAAATTTTTAAAAAATTGATTAAAAATAATAGTCTAATATATTTGTTTTTTATAAAAAAATTTTAAAAAAATGAGGTTTGTTAAATTTGTTTTTATTGTAAATATATTATTTTTAAATATTTATATTGTTTCTGCGCAATCGGTTGTTGCATTTACAAAACGTACAATCAATTTGGGTAAAATTGCGCTTGAAGACGGAACTGCCATTGCAAATTTTGATTTTAAAAGCGTAGGACGCGATTATTTGATGATAAAAAATGTTTCGCCCGACCAAGATGATGTTGATGTTATTTGGGATAAACGAATTTATCAAAAAGGCAAAGAAGGCGTTCTTACAGTCAGTTTTGAGCCGCAACGCGAGGGCGTTTTTAAACGAAAAATTACAGTCGAAACAAACGGAACAAAGCGCAATTCATTTATATTGATTCTCACAGGCGAGGTTATAAAAACAGGCAAAGAGCCTGTTGTAAAAGATGAAAAAAAAACAATAATTTCAGCCCATAAAACTTCTTATCCAACAACTTTTAAAATGTCTGCGGCATCAGACAAACATGAAGATGCGAACAAAATTGATGTCAAAGAGACATACCAACAGTTGATTTTTTCGGTTTTTGAACATGGTTTTGCTATGACTACGCGAGTGATTGATTTTAACAGAATCCGTAAAGGCGACAAAGTTACCCGCACTTTTAAAATAAAAAATAATACAGGCGAAAAGCGTGATATTTATTTTGCGCCGCTTTTTGAATATATTGAATACAAGGCAACGCCAAAAACATTGAAAGCGGGCGAAGAAGGAGAAATCAGCGTAACTTTTGATTCTAAAAAATGTCCGATTTGGGGTACGCATCAGAAAGATTTTTTTCTGGTAACCGAAGTTGGCAGCACTGCCAAAAATTCGCCTGTGATATGTTTTCAAGCCGATATTTTTGAAGATTTCAATTCTCTTACTGACGAAGAAAAACGAGTTGCTCCGCGTGCAACTTTTGAAACAACATTGATTGATTTGGGGAAAATTGACAGCGGAACAAGACAAAAAATCAAATTCAAATTTTCAAACGAAGGGAAAAATCCTTTGCAAATTCGCAAAATAACTCCTGCAAGCGACAACTTGAATATTGTATATTGCGATGGCAAAGTGGCGACAGGGGAAAAAGGAGTCTTGGAACTTGAACTCAATCCGACAAAATTTAGCAAGGGGAATTACACCGATAAAATAATTTTGCAAACCAATGACCCGCATAATCCCACAATGGAATTGAAAGTAAATTGGACAATTTAAAAATTGAGGCTTGTTTGAATTTATTTCAACATCATTATCATTTTCAGTGCGATGTCGAAAAACACAATTTTAGCATTTGCGTTTTGGTTGATTTGCCGCTGGGCAAGCGAAAATTCGTCCATCATTTTTTCTACATTTTTTTCGTTGATAAAACGTGAAAAATTTTTAGCAAAATTTTCTTCTGTAGCCGTCAAATAGTTGATTTGCGGCTGGCTAAGGTTGAAAATATAATTTTCGCGTACCATTTGCAGCGCGTAATTAAGGAATTTTTTCTGCTGCTCGCGCCCAACATTTGCCGCCGAAATTTCGTCAGCCCACACGCGCAGTTCTTTTAGCGCGGAATATTTTTTTTTCGCGCCCACGCACCACGCATAACGCATCAAAGATGTAAAACGCTCAAAATTTGCAGCATTTTCTTCGTCGTTTGCAGCAATTTTAAACGCATCAAGTAGGCTGCCGTTGGCAATGTGAGCAATACGCAAAGCATTTTGTTCTGTTAAATTAAAATTTTCGTTTACCAGCAGCGCAGCGGCGATTTCCGATTCTGCAAGCGGCGGAACATAAACAGGCTGCGTGCGCGAAATAATTGTCGGAAGCAGCAAATTCGGTTGATTGCTCACAAGCAAAAAAACAGTTTTTTCGGGCGGCTCTTCCAAAATTTTAAGAATTTTATTTGCCACAACATCGCCGTACATTTTTTCGGGCAGCCAAATTAACATAATTTTATATTCCGATTCATAACTTTTCAGGTTAAGTTTGCGGATAATTTCTTCGCTTTCGTTGGCAAAAATATAACCCTGTTTTTTGCTGCCGTCTGAGGAAAAATCCAGCCAGTCGTCAAATCCAAAATATTCGTTATTGAGAATCATTTCACGGAATTTAGGCAAGAAATCATTGCAAATCCACGTTTTGCTGCCTTCAGGTTTGATGTAAGGGAAAGCAAAATGAAGGTCGGGGTGAGCGAGTTTTGCATATTTCACGCACGACGGACAAACGCCGCAAGAATCTGATTCTGTGCGGTTTGTGCAGGAAATATATTGCGCGTAAGCCAACGCCAAATGCAATTTTCCTATTCCTTCCCGCCCCGAAATCAATTGTGCGTGCGCAATGCGCTGCTCTGTGACGCTTTGAATAAAACGTTGCTTAATTTGCTGATGTCCGATTATTTGAGAAAATAACATTAATTTTTCCTTTTGTTAAAAAAAATAATTTTTAAATTATAAACTATAAAAACTTCACATTCTCATTATTTTTGCGCCGATTGCGTTCAGGCGTTCGTCTATGCGTTCGTATCCTCGGTCAATTTGGTCAATATTTTGAATTACGCTTGTTCCTTCGGCGCTCATTGCAGCAATAAGCAGCGCAATTCCTGCGCGAATATCGGGCGAAACCATAGTTGCTGCGCGAAGATGGAGATTGCGTCCCTGACCGATTATGGTGGCACGGTGAGGGTCGCAAAGAATGATTTGCGCACCCATATCAATAAGTTTATCCACGAAAAAAAGTCGGCTTTCAAACATTTTTTGATGAATCAGTACGCTTCCTGTGGCTTTGGTGGCAACAACCAGAAATACGCTCAAAAGGTCAGGCGTCAGACCCGGCCACGGAGCATCAGCAATTGTCATTATTGAGCCATCAATAAACGATTCTATTGTGTAATTGTTTTGACGTGGAATAAAAATATCGTCATTTTTATTGACAATATTTATTCCCATTCGTTTGAAACTTTCGGGAATAATTCCTAATTGATTAATAGCAACATTTTTAACTGTCAGTTGCGAACCTGTCATTGCTGCCATTCCTATAAAACTTCCTATTTCAATCATATCGGGCAAAAGCCTATGCGTGCAACCTCGCAGCGATTTGACGCCTTCAATGGTCAGCAAATTTGAGCCGATTCCGCTAATTTTCGCACCCATTGCATTTAACATTATGCAAAGTTGCTGCAAGTATGGTTCGCAGGCTGCGTTGTAAATCGTGGTTGCACCGTTGGCAAAAACCGAAGCCATAAGCACGTTGGCTGTGCCTGTAACCGATGCTTCGTCGAGTAAAATATATGCGCCGCGCAAATTTTTTCCCTGAATTTCAAAAACTTTTCTGTCGCTGTTGTAATTGAATTGCGCGCCGAGTTTTTCAATGCCGACAAAATGTGTGTCAAGCCGCCGCCGCCCGATTTTATCGCCACCGGGCTTGGCAATTTCCGCTTGCCCGAAACGCGCCAAAAGCGGTCCAACAATCATTACCGACCCGCGCAAAGCCGATGTCTGTTTGTAAAATTTTTCGGTTTTAAGATATTCGAGATTAATATTTTCTGCCTTAAAACTGTATTCATTGGGCGAAATTTGCTCAACTTCCACACCTAAATCGCGCAATAAAACAATCAGATTTATAACATCAAGAATATTAGGTACATTGGCTATTGTAACTTTTTCAGCCGTCAGCAGCGTTGCACAAATCACCTGCAACGCCTCATTTTTCGCGCCCTGAGGTGTTATCTCACCCGAAAGTTTGTGTCCGCCTTCAATAATAAATGATGACATAAGAATTTATTATTTAACAATTGTGCAAAAATACGGAAAATTTTTGGTGTTTTTAAAAAAACGGTTAAATCTTTTTTTGAGGTACTACGAAAAAAAATAATGAAAATGTTAATAACCAATTTAATTCCATAGCGGAAATTAAATTGCATCATTGAAAAAATATCAGCATTGAGGCTGTCTCAAAAGTCTTTTTACCGCAAAGAATATATTCCTTAAATTCAAAACTTTGCGCGCTTTTACCTAACCCCATTTTACCTTGCGGTTAAGTTTTTTATACTTTTAAGAGAGCCTCATAAGCGTTTCGCTTTA
>WRGS01000218.1 GCA_009787075.1 Paludibacter sp. | reverse complement strand
CTGGTAGTTTTCCTAACATAATTTCCACTTTTTTCACCGCAAAGGTACAAAATATGGACGAAATATACAAACTTTTTTGATACTATTTTACTGATTTTTAATTGGTTAATCGTTTTTTAAGGAGCGACTAAATAAACTGTCAATAGCATTAACTGTCATAAAATAAAGAGTCTACCGAGTTTGTTCCAATTGAATAAACGCAGTTTGATAACAAAATAAAACACAATAAATATATATATATTTTCGCATAATTTCATAATATTATAATTTTCCCCGCGAAGTCTATGAAATAGGCTTGCGCGGGGAAAATGAAAAAACTCAATGCCTTATTTCCCCAATTTCATCGGGGTTGTGTTTGTATTTGAAAATCAGAGCGAACAAAATGCCAACTAAAAGTGCGTATGCAGCAAAAACAAACCATACATTTGGAAAATCGGGCAAATTCCAAACTATTGATTTATCAGGTCTGGTAAACCACATTTGAATAACCTTACCTGCAATTAAGTTTCCCAAAATTGCACCTATGCCGTTTGTCATCAGCATAAAAACTCCCTGTGCCGAGTTTTGAATTTTTGCATCAGTATTTTTTTCCACAAACAGCGCACCCGAAATATTGAAAAAATCAAACGCCATTCCATAAACTATACAAGAAAGTACAATTAATCCGAAACCAAATGCCGAATTGCCCGCCAATCCGAAAAATCCAAAACGAATTACCCACGCAAACATACTGATTAACATTACTTTTTTAATTCCAAATTTTTTCATAAAAAATGGAATTGCAAGAATAAACAGCGTTTCCGACATTTGTGAAATAGAAAGAATAATTGTTGAAAGATTATTTATAGCGCTGCCTTTTGGAAAAACATTTGCGTCTGCCAGAAAGCCGTCACCGTAAGCATTTGTCAGTTGCAATGCTCCGCCGAGCAACAAACTGAAAATGAAAAATATCGCCATTTTCTTTTGTTTAAAAAGTACAAATGCCTGTAATCCAAGTTTTTCTATTAAAGTTTGCTTTTCGGCGCTTTTCTGTTTTTGGGTTGTTATCGTTGGCAGTAAAATAAACGAAAAAACAGACAGACAAAATGCGCCAATTGCTGAAATATAAAATGAAACTTTTATACTGTAACCAAAGCCCCATTCTTTTGTAAATGTATTGGTGAGCCACATTGCTACAATAAAACCAATTGTTCCCCAAACCCGAATTGGCGGAAAATCTTTTGTTGGGTCTTTTCCCTCGTTTTTAAGAATTCCAAAACCGATAGAATTATTCAAGCCTATTGTCGGCATATAAAAACACATTGCCACTAAAAGTATCCAGAAAAACGGCATTGGCGCATCAATTAAAGGCAAAAAGCACATTGTTACACCAAAAAGCAAATGTGAAATCGCATAAACATAGTTTGCTTTCCATTTATCGGCAATAATTCCGAATAAAGTCGGCATTATAAGCGAGGCGAACCCCATCGTAGAAAATACCAAACCGAACTGTGCACCATCCCAATGTTTTTCCACAAAGCCATAATGCGCCAAAGTCATCATCCACGCTCCCCAAACAAAGAATTGGAGAAAGTTCATTATTGTTAATTTTATTTTCATTATATTAAATATTAAATATTAAATTATGTTAAATTTTAAAATCAATTTCTTCCGTCTTTCTCGTTTCTTATACGTACTGCAAGTTCATAATATTCTTCATGCACGGCACGGTCGAGTAATTGCTGCAGTTCTGATGAACTGATAAATTTTAAATCTTCATCTGTTATTTCGTCTAAATCTTCGGGTAATTTTCGGTGGTGCGGTTGCTGTGATTCACTTTCGGGGTCAATAAAAATTCCTACAATATTCAAAATTTCCTCCTTGATATAAATCGGACTTTCGCAACGTATAGCCAAAGCCACCGCATCGGAAGTCCGCGCATCGACAATTATGTTTTCTTCGCCGCGTAAAATATGTAACTCCGAATAAAAAACCTCATTTATCATATCGTAAATTACGACTTTTTCTAACCATGCGCCAAAAGTGATAAGCAAATTGTTGATAAGGTCGTGCGTAAGCGGGCGTGCAGGAGTTCTATTGTTGAGTTTGAGTGCTATTGACTGCGCTTCAGGCTCGCCAACCGTAACAGAAAAACGGCGGTTTCCTTCGCATTCGCCCATCACAAGCGCATAAGTTCCCGGCATCGTTTGGTTATACACAAGCCCAAGTGCACGTATTTTTATTTCGTCATTAAGCATTTTTTCTTTAAAAATTGTTTTTAATTTTTTAAAAAGCAAAAGTACAATTAATTTAGAAAACATACAAACTTTATTTTGAAAATTAATTTTGAGTTTATTTGCAAAATACCTCGCATAAGCAATGCAACCGTTATATTATGTAGCCGTCTGTATCTGAAACAAATTGAACACTGTTTAAACTTTTTGCCAATTGGTTCAGTCCGTCCTGAATCTCTTTTTTCCTTTTTTCCGATGGCGTTTTTATTCCATATATATATTTTGCCATAAGGCTTTTGTTGATTCCTATCTGTTTGGCAAAAGAAGAAACGTTGATTTGAGGGTGTGCAGAAAAAAAATCGCCTATCAGATTTGGCTTTGGCGCATCGTCGGAAAAGAAACTGTTAATATGAATATCTTCATCCAAATCTTCCCATCGAATATCGTCTTTGAATTTTCCAATTTTGAAATTTTTGCGCTCAAATTCAGTAGCATTTTTCAGCAGTGGAAATGCTTCTAATGGTCTGCTGAAAATTGCTCCCTTTTCTGTCTGCATAAAAATACTACTTTGAGAAAACCATATTGTTTTTATTGTTTCCATTTTTTTTATTTTTAAATTTCGTGATATTCATTCCAAGCCTTAATAAAATCTTCTTTGTATAACTCAATGATTTGCAATGCTTTTTTTATATCTTTATTTTTTATGTTTTTATTTTCCACAACCTCTATTGAAGGAAGTAAATTTATTTTTGCTTTTCCATCAGCATTTTTTATATGAACATGTACGGGCGTATGTTCATCTGAATAAAAATAGAAGCGTAAACCGAAGATATTTAATAATGTTGGCTATTGTTTTACTTTAAAATTATACTGCAAAGATAGGGATAAATTTTTATCCCTGCAAATTTTTAACACAAGAAAGATTATTGAAAAAATATTTTAGCACACAAATCTGTGAAAATCACTTTAATCTGTGTGCTTTTGAAACAATTTCAGTTTTCCAGCAAAGAAACAAGCGCCACAAAATTGCCGCGCTTGTTTCTTTGTGATTCCGAAGCGATTCGAACGCTTGACCCACAGCTTAGAAGGCTGTTGCTCTATCCAGCTGAGCTACGGAACCAATGATATTTTATATTTTGAAAAATTTTCGGGTGCAAAGGTAGTGTTTTTTCCTTAAAATAACAAATTTTTTCGTTGAATGCACAAAAAAGCCGCCAAAAATATTTTTTCGGCAGCCGTTTTTTGCAGTAAGTAGGAATTATTTCTTAGCCAATTCCAAAGACACTTTACGGAATTCTTTAAGTTTCTTTTCTAAACCCAAAGATGCTTTGCGAGCACGAGTTCCTGCGGCTTTATTGCCTTTTTCCAACTGCGCGGTTGCGTCCGCCAAAAATGCGTCGTATTCCGCAACGATTAATTTTACCAATTTTTCCATTTTTTTACTTTAATAATTATTAAATTTGAATTACTTTAAAATAATTGTGCAAATGTAAAACCTTTTTTTTGAATTGCAATGATTTATTTTTATTTTTTTTAAAATATTTTAGATAAAAATATTAAACTATTGATTTTCAGATATTTATTTTTTACAAAAAATGATTTTTGTCTCATTTAAAGGAATCCGAGTTCGAGTTTAGCCTCTTCGCTCATCAAATCCTTGTTCCATGCAGGCTCAAAAACCAGATTTACCGTTACATTTTTCACCGATTCAACCGCTTCGAGTTTCATTTTCACATCTTCTACAATATAATCGGCAAGAGGACAATTAGGCGCGGTAAGCGTCATATCAACGATCAAATCGCCGTTTTCCTGCAAATCTATGCGGTAAATCAGCCCCAAATCATAAACATTTACAGGAATTTCGGGGTCGTAAACTGTTTTGAGCATTCGCACGATTTTTTCTTCTGTCTGTAAAATATCCATTTTTTTATTTTATAAGATTATCAAAAATTTCAAATCCTTTTTGTAATTTTCCATTAATTAAAATAACAGTTTCTATTTTTGCTCTGATGCACAGCGCATTGTCGTTTTTGCGAAAAATTGCCTGATTAAAAACATATTTTGCGCCATGCTTTACAACATTGAGTTTGGAAACGAAAATATCGTCGGGGCGCAGCGAATTTTTGTATTGAATTTCCACGTGCGAAACCACCGCATCAACGCCTCGACTGTGAAGTTCCGAGAACGAAACATTGTTTTGTTTCAAAAATTCGTGCCGCGTATGTTCAAGGTAATGCTGATAGTTTGCATTATTGACAATTCCCTGAATATCGCACTCGTAATCGCGCACTTTGAATTCCATTTCGTAAATAAATTCGTTCATGATTTTTTTTGCAAAATTATTAAAAATTTTCTTTAAAAAAATTATTTATTTTTATTTATTTTATCAAAACAATGCCTGCAAATCGGCTCATATTCGGAAGTTTCGCCCAAAAGCACCTGTTTTTCGTCGGCAACCAAACGGTGAGAGACATACGCCAATGAACCGCAACGCACGCAAATTGCGTGAACTTTATAAACATCTTCGGCAATGGCGCAAAGCGCAGGCATCGGTCCGAATGGAATTCCTTTAAAATCCATATCAAGTCCGGCAACAATTACTCTAATTCCTTGATTTGCAAGCGTATTGCAAACTTCCACAAGCGAAGGCGCAAAGAATTGCGCCTCGTCAATCCCAATAACATCAACATTTCCTGCAAGCAATAAAATCTCTTCAGGCGTGGCAACGGGTGTACTGCGGATTGCGTTGCGGTCGTGTGAAACGACTTCAACTTCAGAATAGCGCGTATCAATCGTTGGTTTGAAAATTTCTACATTTTGCCGCGCAAATTTTGCACGCTTCAAACGGCGAATTAACTCTTCGGTTTTGCCGGAAAACATTGAGCCGCAAATCACTTCTACACTGCCTCGACGCGGCATTTGACTGTTATTTTGTTCTGAAAAAAGCATTATGTTTTTAATTAAGATTTTAATTTTCCGATTTTTATTTATTTACAAAGTCACAATATTGTTCATATTTCTCAAAAATAATTTCCGCCACTTGTTCCGCCGAGAGAAATGAAGTATCGACAACGAGATTGAAATTCGACAAATCGGCGCAATCTGCACCATACAACTCCATATAACGCTTGTTTTCGCTTGTCTTTCGGGCAATAATATTTGCGGCGGCATCTTCTATTGATGCGTATTTTTTCTCGCTTGTGCGGTTGCTGTCGTTAAAAATTCTTTGTGCGGTAACAGACAAATCGGTTTTCAAAAATACCTTAAACGAGTGCGGGATAAAAAACCATGCAAGGCGGGAATCTACGATTAAACGAGTAGAATTATTCAACGATTTAAAAGTTGAGTCAATTTCTTCATCAATTTCGGGGTGCGTTTCTGCGTATTTATTCAGTTCAAGTGTCGTCATTTTGTATTTGTCGGCAATCGCGCGTTGAATTTTACCCGTATAAATGTAGTCGTAATTCAATTTTTTGCACAAAATAGCCGAAACTGTTGATTTTCCGCTGCCCAAATCGCCTGTCAGTGTAATTATTCTTTCCATTTTTTATTTACGATTTTTAAAAAAAATTATATTCTAAACAAGTTTTTTGCATTTTGCGTTGTAATTTTATCTATCTGATTTTCAGAGATTTGATAAACTTCTGAAAGTTTTTTCACAACAAGCGAAATAAAAGCCGATTCGTTGCGTTTTCCCCGATGCGGAACAGGAGCAAGATAAGGCGAATCTGTTTCTGTTACAATGCGTTGCAAAGGGATTTTCTGTAAAACTTCCGTCAAATTACTGTTTTTAAAAGTTACTATCCCATTTATTCCCAAATAAAAATCACCAAAATTCAAAATTTCATTTGCCTGCTCGTATGTTCCGCCAAAACTGTGAAAAACACCGCGCAAACCGCTGTTTTCAAAAGGTTTTAGCGCCTTCATCGTTGCTTCAAACGAATTGCGCACGTGAATAATTACAGGCAAATTGCGTTGCAAAGCCCATTGACACTGCGTTTGAAAAGCCATAATTTGCTCTGTTTCAAATGTTTTATCCCAATAAAGGTCAATTCCTATTTCGCCAAGGGCGATAAATTTTTTTTCGTTAAGTTGATTTTCAATGATTTTCAATTCATCTAAATAATTTTCTTTGACAGAAGTTGGGTGTAAACCCATTGCCGCAAATAAAAAATCGGGCTGCTGGTTTTTCAAATTCAACATTCTATCAATACTTTGACTGTCGATATTTGGCAAAATAATTTTTTCTATTCCTGATGTTTTTGCCCGCAAAATCACTTCCGAAATATCTTCGTCAAATTCTTCCAAATAAATATGTGAGTGAGTATCAATCATTTACATTAATTTTCAAAAATTCGTTTCTGCATTGAGAAAAGTTGGGTGCTTGAGGTCTTTTTCCGAAATAATTGCTACTTTTTCTGCCATTTTCCAATCGATTTTTAAAGTAGAATCATTAAAAATAATTCCTCTTTCCAACGATGGATTGTAGAAATCATCGCATTTGTAGGTAAAAACCGCCGTTGGCGATAAAACCGCAAAACCGTGCGCAAAACCTTGCGGAATAAAGAATTGTCGATGATTTTCGGCAGTCAGTTCCACGCCGAACCATTGCCCGAAAGTTGCAGAATTTTTGCGCAAATCAACTGCCACGTCCCACACCGCACCTTCTACAACCGAAACAAGTTTGCTTTGGCTATGAGGTGCAAGTTGATAATGCAGCCCGCGCAGCACACCAAAAGTCGATTTCGACATATTATCCTGCACAAAACGCACTTTTATTCCAGCATCAAAATATTTCTGCTCGTTGTACGTTTCGCAAAAAAATCCGCGACTGTCGGCAAAAACCTGCGGCTCAACAATCACTAAATCCTTAATTATAGTTTGAATTATTTTCATTTTTATTACAATTTTTTTATTCTATTCCGAGCAATCTTCCTGTTTGATTGTCGATTAAAACGCGTTTTGTATTTTTAGTCAGCATCTTTTCGCTCAACGGAAGTACTGTACCGAATTGCGGAAAAGTAAATTCGCCCGTAAAATACTGATTTTGAGCATCATTAATTGTTATTTTTCCTTTTACAGGCAAAACATAATACAGCACAACCGCCGATTTGTTAGTATTTGCAACCTGACTTTTGCTTTCGGCGGAAAAATTAATCGACACAGGCGCACCGCTCAAATCGTCTGCCGCAACAACTCCATTAATGTTTGAAAGGCGGAAAAGCACTTGATTTACAAATGTTTGTTCAGGGTTGAAATAAATTGTTTTTGTTTGGTAAGTTGTAGTTTTTTTGCCTGTAAAAAGTTCGATCAAATGTTGCTCTTCTTTGTCCATTCGGCTCAAAAGTTCGCCCATAGCGTTGCCTTGCGGAAAATTATTCACATCACCCGAAAGCAAACTCATTCGCCCTTCGCGTATTTGATAAATCTGTTTTGCTGCGCCTTCTGCCATTTTGGCTGTGGAAGATGCCATCATATATTCTTCTGTGAGCGGCAACAAATCAGATGTTTGTTGATTTTCAGATGGATTTTGAAGCAATGGCGTTTCTTCATTGATTTCTTTTTTTATAAAATTATTCAAACCTGTGAGAATTCCCTTTTCATCAACAGAAATTGCCAAATTTTTATTTGCCAAGCCATTTAAAGAATAAGTTTGTTCGGGGTTTGGCTCTGCTTGGGCAGCGGCAGCAATTGAAACAATGCTAAAAGTTGTTTTTTTTGCTGTAATAACTTTATTTACACCCAAATAACGTTGTGCATACTGATAAAATTCGCCCGGAGTTTCAACCGTTTTTTCAACTGTAATATCAATTTTCAACACAGTTTTCGGCAACGAATAAACAAAAGCCGACTGTCCGTTTATGCTCGCACAAATCGCAAACGCCGCAATTAATACGATTAAATGTTTAATTTTCAACATAATATAAAAAAAATAAAATTTTAAATTTGATTTGCAAAAATACAAAATATTTACCATTCCACAATTTAGAAATCACCGAAATTTTTGTCGTTTGAATAAAATGCAGTATTTTTGCTGCAGAAAAATAATCTACTAAATATTATACATTAACTTTATTGTTTTTAATTTTTATTTTTTTGAACGAATGAAAAATTTACTTTTATATTTTCTCTTTATTTTTTTTATTTTATTAAATGCATGTTCTCCTGTCAAGAAAGTTTATAAACCGACTGTAAATCTTTCTGAATCGGAACTTTTGCTGCGCGATTCGCTTTTTTATGAAGCAATTCGGCTGAAAAGCAACGGTAATTACGATTCTGCGCTGGAAAATTTTGCGCGTTGTAATGAAATAGACAGCGCAAATGCCGCAATTCATTCGGAACTTGGGCTGATGTTTTTGCAGTACCACAATATGCCGAAAGCATTGAAGCATCTGCAATGGGCGGTAGAAATTGCCCCGCACGATTGGTGGTACAGTTTTCAACTTATTTCGCTTTATATGGAACTTGGCGATGAAATAAATGCGCTCGAACTTGCTGAACAAACGCAAAAATTTCACCCGCAAAACACGCAGATTTATCAAATGCTGGCAGATATTTATATTTATAATAAAGATATAAAACGCGCTTTGAAAGCATACGATGACCTCGAAAAACTGACTGGAATGACCGAAGAAATCTCCATTGAAAAATTTAAACTTCATTTGCAAAATAATAATACGAAATTGGCTTTTGCCGAAATTGAGCGTTTAATTGCAAAATATCCTTATCAGATGCGTTATAAATTACTTAAAGCAACGCTTCTGATGCAATCAGGACAAAATAGTGCGGCTTTTACAATTTTTGAGGAAATCCGTCAGGCAGACCCGCAAAACCCGTTGGTTTATGTGAGTTTGGCAGATTATTACAGGCTGGAAAATCAGCCTGACAAGGCTTTGGAAATGATAACCGAAGCATTGAAAAACGACAATTTGGACATTGACACAAAAATTCAAATTTTGGGCGAATATATAAGGCAAACCGTTAATGACAATTCCCGCGCGGGTGAAACGGAAAATCTGTTGAAAACTTTGATTGAGCGTTATCCGCTCGAAGAACAGCCGCATGCTTTTTATTATCTTTTTTTGCAAACACAAAACCGTGAGGACGAAGCAATTGCTGAACTTGAAACCATGATTAATATTGACCCGAAAAATGAAAAAGTGTGGGGCGAATTAATTCAATATTATTTATCAAAAAAAAATTACAGTAAAACGCTTAAAGAATGCAATGAGGCAATTACAATTTTCCCCAATTTACCGCAATTTTATTATTTTAAAGCAATTGCCGCTTTCCAGTTAGATAAATATAATGAAACTATTGCCGCTACGCAAAAGGGCGTGAGCATTTTAGATTCTGAAAATCAAATGTTGAAAGGCGATTTGTATTCGATTATGGCTGATGCGTTTTACAAAATCAACCAAACAGACAGTGCATTTGCCGCTTACGAAAATTCTCTTAGTGCAAATCCGACAAATCTTTATGTTATGAATAATTATGCTTATTATCTTTCGCTCGCCAAGCAAAATTTGCGCAAAGCGGAGGCAATGAGCGCAAAAACAGTTGAGGCAGAGCCGAATAATCCGACTTTTTTGGATACTTATGCGTGGATTTTGTATGAGCGCGAAAGTTATTCACTGGCAAAACTTTATATTGAAAAAGCAATTTCAAATTTGAATAAGAACGAACAAAACGGCGTTATTTACGACCATTATGGTGATATTTTATTGAAAAATGATGACCCGAAAAAAGCCGTTGAAATGTGGCAAAAAGCCATAGCAGAAGGCGAAGATGCCGAAAAAATTAATATTAAAATTAAAGAAAACTCAGAGAAATAAAAATTTTGATGAAATAATTTTGTACTTTTGCACTCCTGTTTTTTTTATATTAACACCTGAAAAATGTCCGAAAACTCACTTCTTTCCCGATTAGACGGGCTGCAATATCGTTTTGACGAAATTGGCACATTAATTACCGATCCAAACGTAATTGCCGATATGCAGCGTTATATCAGATTAAACCGCGAATATTCTGAACTCGAACGCATTATGCAGGCGCGGACGCATTACAAAACTGCGCTTGACAACATTGCAGAAGCAAAAGATATTTTGTCAAACGAATCTGACCCTGAAATACGCGAAATGGCGCGAGCCGAAATTGAAACTCTTGAGCCGCAAATTCCCGAAATGGAGGAACAAATCAAATTTTTGCTTATTCCCGCCGACCCTGAAGATGCCAAAAATGTAGTTATGGAAATTCGCGGCGGAACAGGCGGCGATGAAGCGGCAATTTTTGCAGGCGACCTTTTTAAAATGTATTCCAAATATATTGATTCAAAAGCTTGGAAAATGGAAATTACGAGCCTTAGTGAAGGTACAATCGGTGGATACAAGGAAATAATTTTTACCGTTTCGGGCAACGATGTTTATGGCACTTTGAAATACGAATCGGGTGTACATCGCGTTCAGCGCGTACCTGTAACTGAAACTCAGGGACGTGTGCATACTTCGGCGGCGACAGTTGCTGTGTTGCCCGAAGCCGATGAAGTTGATGTGGAAATCAACCCTGCCGATTTGGAAATTCAGACAGCGCGGTCGAGCGGCGCGGGCGGGCAAAATGTAAATAAAGTGGAAACAAAAGTGCAGATTACCCACAAACCAACGGGAATTATGGTACAATGTCAGGTTACGCGCTCTCAATTGGAAAACAGAGAAATGGCGATGCAAATGTTGCGCAACAAACTGTACGACATTGAATTGCAAAAACATCTTTCAGAAATTACCAACCGCCGCCGCACAATGGTAAGCACAGGCGACCGTTCAGCAAAAATCCGCACTTATAATTATCCGCAAGGCAGGATTACCGACCACAGAATTAATTACACCGTTTATAATCTTAACGATTTTATGAACGGGAATATTCAAGACCTTATTGACAAACTGATTGTTGCAGAAAACGCTGAGAGATTGAAAGAAAGTGAATTGTAAGAAAATGTTTCACGTCATTGGTAGCGCAGCGAAGCAATCCAAAATATTGATTTTCAATTGTATTCTATTGATATTTAAGCCATAATGGGCTATTTCTTATCCAAAATTCAGGTTATTAATAACCGTATGTGAAGCGCAGCGGAACTTACTGAAAAATGCACGAAAGATAAAAAACTGTTAAAACAATCAGTAATAAAAAAGAACTTGTTAAACAAAAAACAATAGAGTTTATGTACGTAAATATTTATTTTGATTAATTTTTAAACAAACTTAAAGTATTATTTTGAAACTCCGCTAACGTTTGCAAAGAAAATTTCGTAATATAATATTTCTTTTTTTGGAAAATTACCTTTTTTTACAGACCTTTGCACCCAATTTTTTAATAGTAATTTATTTTAACAATGTCTAATAATTATTTTTATATGAGAAACATTTATCAAAAACTCATTATTGCATCAATTTCACTGATTTTATCGCAGCAGATGTTTGCCGGCTTTGTTGGCGGACGAACTGATTTTCGCGATGAAACCATTTATTTTGTTATTACAACCCGTTTTTATGATGGAGATTCTGGTAATAATGTAAAATGCTGGGACGGCAATAATCCGGGCGACCCCGCATGGCGCGGCGATTTTAAAGGCTTAATCGAAAAACTTGATTACATAAAAGCGCTCGGTTTTACCGCTGTTTGGATAACGCCTGTTGTTGAAAACGCATCAGGGTACGACTATCACGGCTACCATGCAATGAATTTCAACAAAGTTGATGAACGTTACAATTCAGAAGATGTTAATTTTCAAGATGTTATAAACGCAGTTCATGCGCGTGGAATGAAAATTATTCTTGATATTGTGCTTAACCACACAGGTAATTTTGGCGAAGAAACGCTTTGTCCTATGTTCAAAAAACAGGGCGATTTGGGGAATATCAATTGTATGCAACGTCATCCGAACAGTCAATTGCCTGCTAATTACGCAAGTATGTCGGGCGGAGAGCAATATCAAACGCGTTTGGCGTTGATGAAAAATACAGACGGACAAAACCACGATTCGCACAATTATTGGCATCATTACGGCAATTTTTCTTGGGAAACTATTGGCGAATGGTGGGCGCAGATAGCAGGCGACTGTGTGGATTTGAATACCGAAAACCCTGCAGTGTATAATTATCTGATACAGTGTTATACGCAGTTTATCAATATGGGTGTTGATGGTTTTCGTATTGATACAGGCAAACATATTTCGCGTGTTACTTTTAATAAAGTGTTCACACCGCGTCTTATGGCAGCAGCAGCAGCAGCAGGAAAGCCTAATTTTTATCTTTGTGCAGAAATTTGCGCTCGCGTAAGAGGACCTTGGAATCACGATATAGCAGCACTTTCAGCACCTTTTTATACATGGAAAGAAAGTGTGAACTATTCGTGGAGCGAAGATGCAACTCAATACAACAATGTTGCAGTATATGCCAACAACTGGGATGCCGTTGTTCCGAACTTTACCAATATCAATTCGTGTATTCAACTGTGGAATGCAAACAACAATACAGGCGGTCAGCCTTCGTCAAGCAATCATTATTTGAACGGCAACAACTATCGTACAGTAAGTTATTCTCAAAAAAGCGATTTGAATGTGATTGATTTTCCGATGCATCGTAATTTTTCCAATGCTTATGACGCTTTTAACTGTAAAAATTTTGATAATACTTATGCAGATGCTACATGGAATATGGTTTATGTAGATTCGCACGATTATTCACCGGAACCTGACGAAAGAGTACGTTTTAATGGAGACCAATCGACATGGGCAGAAAATATGTCGCTGATGTTCACTTTTCGTGGTATTCCGTGTCTTTACTATGGTTCTGAAATTGAATTTAAAAAAGGAAAAATTATTGATGACGGACCAAATACACCGCTTATAAATACAGGACGTGCATATTTTGGAGGATACATTAAAGGTAATGTTAATGTTACTGATTTTGCTACTTATTCCAATGCGACAGGCAATATGGCTGTAACGCTCAAATCTCCACTTGCTCTGCATCTTCAACGTTTGAATAAAATTCGTCAGGCTGTTCCTGCTTTGCGCAAAGGACAATATTCCACCGATAATGTATCAGGCGGTATGGCTTTCAAACGCCGTTATACAGATGCTACAACCGACAGTTACGCTCTTGTTACAATTTCGGGCAATGCAACTTTCAGCAGTATTCCCAATGGAACATACAAAGACGCTGTTACAGGCGATGTTCAAAATGTTACCAATGGCACTCTTACCGCCAACTGTTCGGGTAAAGGCAATCTCCGCGTGTATGTGCTTACCACTTCTCTAACTGCCGCTCCGGGAAAAGTTGGCGATGATGGAAAATATATTTATGGTTCTTCGTCTGTAAACGTGAATGCAGGAAGTTATGATGGTACGCAGGAAGAACTAACTACAGACACAGGAGGACCCATTACCGTTGTTGAACCGAAACTTTGCTATGGCGAGCAGGCAGTATTTTTCCATAAACCAGACACTTGGGGCGACAATGTAAATCTTTATGTTTATGACTCAAGTTCAGGCACAACAAATATGATACTTGGCGCATGGCCTGGTCAGGCAATGACAAATTTGGGAAATAATTATTTCAAATTTATTTTCAACCAAAATATTGCGACAACTTGGCAAATTCTATTCAACACATCGAATCAGCAAACGCCTTCTGGCGGACAGCCCGGCTGGCATGTTACAAATGGTGCAATTTATCAAGTAGCCTCAAGCGAAAGCGCGGCTATTGAACGGACTTTATCAGAAACAGACTGTACCTCTGCAACCGAAAATCTGAATAATTATGAAAATTTGAGAATTTTTGTTGCCGCAGGCAATTTGTGCATCGAAAGCCGTGAAGCGCAAACCGTTACTATATTTTCTGTTGATGGTCGCCTTGTGCGCACAGCGAATTTGCAAGTGGGATTAAATATTATCAGCAATTTGCAGCGGGGCGTTTATATCGTTTCAGGGAAAAAGGTGATAATTTAAAATTCTAAAATACAAACGAACGAACAACAAAATTTGTTGTTTATTTAGCAAAAGCCTTGTATATTCAGGGCTTTTGTTGTGTTTATTTAAAAATATTTGTAGAAAAAACAGTAACTTTGCATAAAATTTCACAGAAATGACTTTTCTTTTTGCAAAATAATTAAAATCTCTTGAAAAAGATTTTTTAGAACATGGCGAATTAAGTGAGAGAATGACAAAAGCAAAAATTGAAAATAGAAACAAAAAATAAACAATACCTAAGCTTATAGCGTAAAATTATAGGTTTAGGGTTTAAAATTCATGCTTGAAGGAAATATAATTGTAAAAAATGCGCGGGTAAATAATCTGAAAAATATTGATGTAGAAATTCCGCGTAATAAATTGGTAGTAATCACGGGTTTAAGCGGTTCAGGCAAATCGTCTTTAGCGTTTGATACGCTTTATGCCGAAGGGCAACGGCGGTATGTTGAAAGTTTGTCGGCGTATGCGAGGCAGTTTTTGGGTAGAATGAAAAAGCCCGAAGTGGATTATATTAAAGGCATTCCGCCTGCAATTGCTATTGAGCAAAAGGTAAATACCCGCAATCCGCGCTCAACTGTCGGCACAAGCACAGAAATTTACGAATATTTGAAATTGCTTTATGCGCGTGTCGGGCATACTTTCTCGCCTATTTCGGGCAAAGAAGTTAAAAAACATACGATAGAAGATGTTGTAAATAAAACGCTTGCCTTGCGGCAAGGTACGCGGGTCGCTATTTTGACGGAAATTTATCCGCGTGAAAATCAAACTTTAATGGAAAAACTTCATACTTTGGTTTTGGAAGGATTTTCAAGAGTTGAAATTAATGGTGAATTTATTGGTATTCAAGAAGTTAAAGAGCAGAATAGGGTAGGAGAGGCGTTGCTTTTAATCGACCGTCTTACTGTTGATGATTCCCGCGAAACATTGAATCGTCTATCAGATTCTGTTGAAACGGCTTTTGCCGAAAGCGGCGGTTCGTGTTTGCTGAAAGTTTTTGAAGAAGGAAAACCGCCTGTAACTTATTCTTTCTCAAATCGTTTTGAAAAAGACGGAATTATTTTTGAAACTCCCGTCGAACATCTTTTCAGTTTCAACAATCCGCTTGGCGCGTGCCCTGTTTGCGAAGGTTTCGGCACAGTTATCGGTATTGACGAGGATTTGGTTGTGCCCAATAAATCGCTTTCCATTTACGAAGACGCTGTAGTTTGCTGGCGAGGCGAGGTAATGAGCCAATGGAAAAATGCGCTTGTGCTTTCGGCTGATAAATTTGATTTCCCAATTCATAAACCGTATTACGAACTTACTGAAAATCAGCGGGAAATACTTTGGAATGGAAATGAATATTTTAAAGGAATAAACGATTTTTTCAAATTTTTGGAAGAAAATCAGTACAAAATCCAATATCGCATAATGCTGGCGCGTTATCGCGGAAAAACCGTTTGTCCTGCCTGCAAAGGCGCTCGCCTGCGCAAAGAGGCAACTTATGTGCGCGTGGCAGGCAAGTCAATCAACGAACTTGTGCTGCTGCCTATTAAAAAATTGAAAGTTTTTTTCGATAATATTAAATTAAACGAAAATGATGAAAAAATTGCAAAGCGTCTTTTGATTGAAATTAAAAATCGCATTCAATTTCTTTGCGATGTCGGACTTAATTATCTCACGCTCAATCGTTTGTCAAATTCGCTTTCGGGCGGAGAAAGTCAGCGGATAAATCTTGCAACTTCGCTTGGAAGCAGTTTAGTTGGCTCGCTTTACGTGCTTGATGAGCCGTCAATTGGTTTGCACGACCGCGATACACATCTGTTAATCAAGGTTTTATATCAACTTCGCGATTTGGGAAATACAGTTGTGGTTGTAGAACACGACGAGGCGATTATCCGCGCTGCCGATTGGATTATCGACATCGGACCTGAGGCGGG
>WRGS01000217.1 GCA_009787075.1 Paludibacter sp. | reverse complement strand
GCGGGCAGCAGTATTTTTAATTCGCAAAATCCAATGAAAACGATAGAGGAAATGTTGGGGGAATGAAGTCAGAAGATTGAAGATTAAAGTTGTAAGTAAAAAAAATATCTGTAATTATTATTTAGAATTTATATAATAAAAATGAGAACAACGATTATTGATTTGCTCAATGCGAGCGTAGAAAATTTTAGTGAAAAAACTTTCCTTTGGGAAAAAACCGACAATGCGTTTGAGCCGCTGACTTTTGCCCAAACCAAGGAAAAAGTTTATCAGTTGGCATCGGGACTGCTGAATTTGGGCGTAGAAAAAGACGACAAACTTGCAATTCTTTCCGAAGGCTGCAATAATTGGATTATCGGCGAGTTGGCAATTTTGTATTTGGGTGCAGTTAATGTGCCGCTTTCAATCAAATTGGAAGAAACAAGCGACCTGTTTTTCCGCCTGAAACATTCCGACAGCAAATTTATTATCGTTTCGGGAACGCAACTGCGCAAAATCCGCACAATTATCAACGATTTGCCACAAATAAAAGCAGTTATTGTTTTTGACAAACCCGAATCCGACCTTGAAGGCAAAGAAATTTCGTTTGACAAAGTGATGGCTGACGGACAAAATTCGCTGAACAAAAACCGCGAAAAGATTAAAAAAATCGCTGCTGCTGTTTTGCCCGACGACCTTGCAAACATAAGTTACACCTCAGGTACAACAGCCGACCCGAAAGGAATTATGCTCTCACACCGAAATTACACAGCAAATGTGGAGCAGGCAATGTCGCTGATGAAAGTCTCAACTGATGATAGCAATTTGATAATTATTCCGCTCGACCATTGCTTTGGACATGTGGCAGGATTTTACTCTTTTATGAGTTTCGGCGCAAATGTGGCTACTGTTCAGCGTGGAAAAACTCCTGCCGAAGCATTGAAAAATATTCCGAAAAACATTAAGGAATTTCGCCCAACTGTTATTATGAGCGTGCCTGCGTTGGCAAAAAATTTTAGAAAAAATATTGAGACAAATATAAAATCAAAAGGTGAATTTACAGAAAAACTCTTTAACAGCGCGTTGAAAACTGCTTATAAATTCAACCGCGAGGGATACAACAAAAGCAAAAATCCTTTTACAAAAATTTTATTAAAAATTTATGATAAAATACTTTTCTCCAAAGTGCGCGAAGCCTTTGGCGGACGATTGGGCTTTTTCATTGGCGGAGGCGCATTGCTCGACATTGAATTGCAGCGGTTTTTCTATGCAATAGGAATACCGATGTTGCAAGGCTACGGACTTTCTGAAGCCACGCCGATAATTTCTGCAAATTCACTTGACCGCCACAAACTCGGTTCTTCGGGATTTTTGGTAAAAAATTTGGAACTGAAAATTTGCGACAGTCAGGGCAAAGAACTTCCGCTTGGCGAAAAAGGCGAAATAGTTGTGCGCGGCGAAAACGTGATGCTCGGCTACTGGAAAAACCCAAAAGCGACTGCCGAAACCATTAAAGACGGTTGGCTTTACACAGGTGATATGGGTTATATGGATGCGGACGGATTTCTGTATGTTGTGGGCAGGTTTAAAAGTTTGCTAATAGCATCGGACGGCGAAAAATACAGCCCCGAAGGCATTGAAGAATCGCTTTGCGACTGTTCACCGTATATAGAACAAGCCGTTTTGTACAACAGTCAAAGTCCTTACACATCTGCACTGCTTGTTCCCGACAAAGAGCAACTGAAAAAATATGTAAATAAACAGGGACTTGATTTTAACACTCAAGAAGGCAAAATTGCTGCACTCAAACTTATTCAAAGCGAAATTGACGCTTACAAAAAAGGCGGAGAACACGCAGGCGAATTTCCTGAACGCTGGTTGCCTGCTGCAGTAGCAATTATCAGCGAGCCGTTTACCGAACAGAACGGACTTGTGAACAGCACAATGAAAATCGTACGCGGCAAAGTGGAAAAACGATATGCCGACCGCCTTGCAGCCCTTTATCAACAGGGAGCAAAAGATATTTGCAATGAACAGAATTTGAAAAACATGTAATAAAAATATGAATGAATTATTTTCAATAAAAGGAAAAGTTGCCGTTATCACAGGCGCAGGAGGCGTTCTCGGCGGCAGCATCGCAAAACATTTTGTGGCGCAGGGAGCAAAAGTAGTTATTCTTGATATTCGTCAGGAACAACTTGAAGCACGCATCGCCGAACTTCAACAAATGGGCGGCGAAGTGATTGGAATGATTGGCAATGTGCTTGACATTGCTATGCTCGAAAATGTTGCTGCCGATATTGTGGCAAAATGGGGACGCATTGATATTTTGCTCAATATTGCAGGCGGAAATATGCCTGGGGCAACGCTTGAGCCTTCTCAACCTGTTTTTGATATGAAAATTTCTGATTGGGAAAAAGTTACCAATCTCAATATCAACGGAACGGTTTATCCTTGCCTTGTTTTTGGCAAAATTATGGCAGAGCAGAAAAGCGGCTCAATTGTAAATGTATCGTCAATGGCGGCATATAGCGCTATAACCCGCGTACCCGGATATTCGGTTGCAAAAACAGGAATTGCCAACTTTACACAATGGCTCGCTGCCGAAATGGCACTCAAATTTGGCGACAAAATACGCGTGAATGCTATTGCTCCCGGATTTTTCATCGGCGACCAAAACCGCGCCGTATTGATAAATCCCGACGGCTCGCTTACCGAACGAAGTCAAAAAGTACTTGCCAAAACTCCTATGCGTCGCTTTGGCGATATTGCCGAACTAAATGGAACGGTACAGTTCCTTTGTTCCGATGCCGCGAGTTTCGTTACAGGCGCAATAATTCCTATTGATGGTGGCTTCAGTTCTTTTAGCGGAGTGTGAAATTATAAAAACGAGCCTCCCCTAACCACTCCAAAGGAGGGGGAATTTCATTCTCCTTTTGGAGACAGACAGGAGATGAGGTGGAATTTTTTTTATAGCACAATATTTGTAGTAGTATAAAAATAATAATATTAATAAGCTTAATAACCTGAGTTTTGGATAAGAAATTTCATAATTTATTGATATTCAATTTGTAAATTCGCCGTAGGCGATTAATATCAATAGAAAATAAATCAATATCTTTTTACATTGTCTTGAATTGTATTCTATTGATATATAAGCCCTAACGGGCTATTCCTTATCCAAAATTCAGGTTAATAGATTTCAATGTTGGTAGTCATTCTTCCAAAAACAAGTATTATATTTGCATTTGCAAAAAGCCTGCTAAAATAGTCAAAGAAATGTATTTTGTTACTCGTTTGTTACCGCTCACTTGTAATTAGTGAGCTTGTTTATTTATATTCAATGAGTTATGTGTTATGATATGCTTTTATCCGCTTACGAGGTCGTCAAATTTACCTTGTGCAACAAATAAGTTAAGCCCACACAAACCTGTGAACATTTAACTTATCCTTGAATATTTTTGAAACTTCCTGATTTTTCAGAAAACAAGAATCCAGCAAACTGCTATTTTTATATGTTTATAGTTGCTCGTTAGCACTGTTTTTTTGTTCATTTTAATTATCTTAAAATTTCACGCTGCAAACATAATATATTTTTTTTGAAATAATAAAATATATGAATTATTTTATCTAAATTTTACAGCGATTTTAAAATTGTTATTTATAATTTTTCGATTATAAATAACATTATTCCAGCCCGTAATCCTTAATTTTTCGGTAAAGCGTGCGCTCCGAAATATTGAGTTCATCGGCGGCGGGTTTGCGTCTGCCGCGATATTTTTCGAGTGTTCGAGCAATCATTTGCTTTTCCATATCATCTAAAGTCATTGGCTCATCTACAACTTCATCTTCCTGATATTCAACATCTTGAAAATCATTTTCCTTGTCAAGTTTTATGAAATTTGTATTTTGAACAGGCAAAATATCAGGAGTAACGGTTTTATGCGGCTGAACAAGTTCCGAAAAACTTATATCTTTCTGATTTTTAACAGGTTGTATTGTCCCTGTTTGGTGGATAATTTGTTTCAAATCGGTAATATCCTTGCGCATATCAAAAAGAATTTGGTACAAAATTTCGCGCTCACTGCTAAAATCTTTTCCGTTGTGCATTGATAGCAAGGCAGGAAAACGTTCGGCATCTTCATTTGGCAAATAATTATGCAAAATAGCCGCCGAAATTTCTCTACTATGCTCAATTACAGATATTTGTTCGGTTAGGTTTTTCAATTGGCGCACATTTCCGTTCCAGCGGTAATTTATCAAAATCTGCTTTGCATCGTCTGTCAGGCGAATTGGCGGCATTTTATATTTTTCCGAAAAATCAAGTGCAAAACGCCTGAAAAGCAGTTCAATATCTTCTTTTCGCTCGCGCAAAGGCGGTACAAAAACAGGAACGGTATTGAGGCGATAATAAAGATCTTCGCGGAAACGTCCGTCTATCATTGCTTGCTGCATATTCAAATTAGTTGCTGCAACAACTCGTACATCAGTTTTTTTGATTTCTGACGAGCCAACGCGAATATATTCGCCGCTTTCAAGAACGCGCAAAAGGCGAACTTGCGTTGCCGCCGGCAGTTCGCCAACTTCGTCAAGGAAGATTGTGCCGCCATTAGCTTCTTCAAAATAACCTTTACGGTCGGCAGTTGCACCTGTAAATGAGCCTTTTACGTGTCCAAAAAGTTCGCTGTCAATTGTACCTTCGGGGATTGCGCCGCAATTTACGGCAATATATTTTCCGTGTTTTCGCATACTGAAATGATGAATTATTTGCGGAAAAAATTCTTTCCCTGTACCGCTTTCGCCCTGCACAAGCACCGAAAGGTCGGTTGGCGCAACCTGAACGGCAACATCAATGGCTCGGTTCATCTGTTCTGTATTTCCAATAATGCCAAAACGCTGTTTAATTGTTTGAATTTCTGATGTTTGCATTGTAATAAATATTTATAATTCCAAGTTCCATATTTTTAAATATTAAATATTGAATATAAAACTTGAAATTGAAAGCGCAAAAATACTGTTTTTTTTTATCATTATGACAAAATGGCAGAAAGTTTTTTATAAAAAAATCAGTTTTTATTTTTTAGTTAATAATTTTTTTTATACCTTTGCAGCCCGAAAAAATTCAGGGCGTAATCTCTGACAGCGAAATCTTGTCTGTGTATATTGCGCATTGTATAACATTTTAATTATCAATAAAATAAATGGACTTAATTAAAGTAGCCGAAGCGGCTTTTGCGGTAGAAACAAACTTTCCAAAATTTCAAAGTGGCGACACTGTTACAGTTGCTTACCGCATCAAAGAAGGCAACAAAGAACGTATTCAGGAGTTTCGCGGCGTTGTGATTCGTATTTCAGGTCATCAGGACAAAAAACGTTTCACTGTACGCAAGATGTCGGGCAATGTGGGCGTGGAACGCATTTTCCCAATGGATTCGCCTTTTATCGACAGCATTACAGTGAACAAATTTGGTAAAGTTCGCCGTGCAAAACTGTATTATTTGCGCAATTTGACGGGCAAAAAAGCACGCATCAAAGAACGCAGAGTAAAATAATGTTTATTTTTCTTTTTAGTGGAATATAGAAACCGATTTTTACATTTTGTACAAATCGGTTTTTTGTTTATTTTTGCAAAAGATTTTTCTAAAACTGACCTAAAAAAATGCAAAGTTCTGAAATTCAAATCGGCACGCTGACAATGGGCGGAAATTCGCCCGTGCGCGTACAAACGATGGCAAACACTGACACAAACGATATTGCAGCATCGGTGGCGCAGGCAATTAGAGCAATTGAGGCAGGTGCGGAACTTGTTCGTTTTACAACGCAGGGAATGCGCGAAGCCGAAAGTTTGGCACAAATTCACAAACAAATTCGTGCTGCAGGATACATTACGCCGCTTGTTGCCGATGTGCATTTTACGCCTGATGTTGCCGATTTTATTGCGCAATATGTTGAAAAAGTGAGAATTAATCCTGGTAATTATGTTAAAAGCATTAAGAAAAAAGGCGATATTTCGGATTATACCGATGAAGAATTTTTTGCAGAACGCGAACTTTTGCGCCAGCGTTTTGTACGTTTTCTAAATATTTGCAAAAAACATAATACGGCAATTCGCATCGGCGTAAATCACGGCTCGCTCTCGGAAAGAATGGTGAATCGTTATGGCGACACGCCGCTTGGAATGGTTGAGTCGGCGTTGGAGATGCTCGAATTTTGCCGAGAAGAACATTTTGAAAAAGTTGTTGTTTCGTTGAAATCGTCAAATACAGTGCTTATGATTAAGGCTGTGCGTATGCTGGCTGCGCGAATGGAAGAAAAAGATTTTCATTTTCCGCTGCATTTGGGCGTTACAGAAGCAGGAGACGGCGAAGATGGACGAATAAAATCGGCGATTGGCATTGGCTCGTTGCTCGTAGATGGAATTGGAAGCACAATTCGCGTATCGCTGAGCGAGCCGCCTGAGAATGAAATTCCTGTCGCTTACGCAATTTTGCAGGCTGCACGCTTGCGAATTACCAAAACAGAATATATCTCCTGCCCTTCGTGCGGACGGACACTGTTCGATTTACAAACGGTCATTGCCAAAATTAAAGAAAAAACATCGCATCTTGTCGGGCTGAAAATCGGAATTATGGGCTGCATTGTCAATGGTCCGGGTGAAATGGCTGATGCCGACTATGGTTACGTGGGCGCAGGGCGCGGATGCGTGAGTCTGTACAAAAAACAAATTTGCGTATGCAAAAATATCCCCGAAAGTGATGCTGTTGATGCCCTGATAAAGTTAATTAAAGAAAATGGCGACTGGAAAGAAAAGCAATGAAAATAGATATTATATCCAATTAAAACAATATGTGTCTGAAAATCAATAAATCTATCGCTCGGTAGAAATTGAAATTCCGCTACAAATTGCAAGCCGTAGGTTTGCAACCTCAAACAATATTGAATACAAAATAGAACAATTGAAAAAAGTCAAACGGTAATTTGTAAATAAATTTGTACTTTTGCAAAAATTTTCGTAAAAAATGAGTTTGGAAACAGAGATACAACGTCGCCGCACCTTTGCCATTATCAGCCACCCCGATGCAGGAAAAACTACTTTAACCGAAAAATTGTTGCTTTTTGGAGGCGCAATTCACGTGGCGGGTGCGGTAAAATCGAACAAAATACGCAAAACCGCCACTTCCGACTGGATGGAAATTGAAAAACAGCGCGGAATTTCCGTTGCTACATCGGTTATGGGTTTTGAGTATAAAAATTTTAAAATCAATATTTTAGATACTCCCGGTCATCAGGATTTTGCCGAAGATACTTACCGCACGCTCACCGCTGTTGATAGCGTTATTATCGTTGTCGATGCGGCGAAAGGCGTTGAAATGCAGACGCGCAAACTGATGGAAGTGTGCCGAATGCGCAAAACTCCCGTAATTATTTTTGTAAATAAAATGGACAGAGAAGGCAAAGACCCTTTTGACCTGCTTGACGAATTGGAACAGGAACTGAAAATTGCCGTTCGTCCGCTAAGTTTTCCAATCAATATGGGTGCTAAATTTAAAGGCGTTTATAATATTTTTGAAAAAAAATTGGATTTATATATGCCTGACAAGCAGCATATTACAGAAAAAATCGAATTTTCAGATATAAATAATCCTGAATTGGAAAAAGTTGTAGGTGAACAGGATGCTGCTAAACTTTGCTCCGATTTGGAACTTATCAACGGAGTTTATAATCCTTTTGACAACAATGAATATCTATCGGGAAATCTTGCGCCTGTGTTTTTCGGCTCTGCGCTTAACAACTTTGGCGTCAATGAGTTACTCGATTGTTTTGTAAAAATTGCTCCACCGCCGAAGCCCATTGCAGCGCAGGAACGCAAGATAAATCCTTTGGAAGAAAACTTTTCGGGTTTTATTTTCAAAATCCATGCAAATATGGATCCTAATCACCGTTCATGCATCGCTTTTGTGAAAATTTGCAGCGGAAAATTTGAACGAAATGTTAATTATAAACATATTCGGCTGGGTAGAATGATGAAATTTTCTGCGCCGACCGCTTTTATGGCGCAAAAAAAGGAAACTGTTGATGAAGCGTTTGCAGGAGATATTATCGGTTTGCCTGACAATGGCGGAACGTTCAAAATAGGTGATACGCTTACTTCTGGTGAGGAATTGCACTTTAAAGGGCTGCCAAGTTTTTCGCCAGAAATGTTTAAATATATTGAAAATGCCGACCCGATGAAAACAAAACAGTTGGAAAAAGGAATTGCACAACTGACAGACGAAGGAGTGGCGCAACTTTTTGTAAATCAATACAATAACCGAAAAATTATCGGTACTGTCGGGCAACTGCAATTTGAGGTAATTCAATATCGATTGGAACACGAATACGGCGCGCTGTGTCGTTGGGAGGCGATTTCGCTTTATAAAGCATGCTGGATTGAAAGCGATAATGCGGAAGAATTAGACAATTTCAAACGCCGAAAAGCGCAATATTTGGCAACCGATAAAGACGGACGCGATGTATTTCTCGCTGATTCTCAATATGTTCTGCAAATGGCGCAAAATGATTTTAAAAATATAAAATTCCATTTTAATTCGGAATTTTAGCGAAAAAATCAAAATTATAAAATATTAATCAAATAATTGTTTTTATAACAAACTTGTTATTAGAATATTGTAAATGATATTTAATGTCGATAACATCTAATTTACAACATATTAGAACAACAATTCCTGCAAATGTGAAATTGGTTTGCGTATCGAAATTTCACTCTGCCGATGCGGTTTTACAGGCGTATAATGCAGGTGAAAGGATATTTGGCGAAAGCCGCGTGCAGGAATTTCTGAAAAAGCGCGTATTGCTGCCGCAGGATATTCAGTGGCATTTTATCGGTCATTTGCAAACAAATAAAGTGAAATTTATTGTGCCTTTTGTTAATTTGATTCATACTGTGGATTCCGAAAAACTTTTAACAGAAATTAACAAAGAAGCGGCAAAAACAGGTAAAATTATTGATTGCCTTTTAGAAGTTCATATTGCGCAGGAAACATCTAAATACGGCTTTTTGCCAAATGAACTGATTGAGTTTTTGGCTGCAAAAATTTGGGCAGAAATGAAAAATATACGCATTTGCGGACTGATGTCGATGGCAACTTTTACTGACGACACAGCGCAAATCTGCAATGAAATGCACACGCTCAAACAACTTTTCGACCGCGTAAAAAACGAGTTTTTTGCTGATTGTCAATATTTTACCGAACTTTCGATGGGAATGACCTACGATTATAAAATTGCAATTACCCAAGGATCTACCATTGTGCGCATCGGCAGCGCAATTTTTGGAGAAAGGGTGTGATTGAAATTTTCTAAACTATTCAAACGATTTCGGTTTCCGTTTTTTTGCTTCTTCAAAAGATAATAAATCCTGATTTTTTTCGCAATTTGCGTTAAGCAGACTGTATTCTTCTTTTATTTTTTGCAAAAAAATGCTTTTAGTTTCTTCGTTTTTTAATTTTTGCAAAATAGAAATATGCTCTGATGCGTCCTTTACATAAATCACGGGAAAATCGCACAGCGGCGCAATTTTCAAGGCTGTATGTTTTTTAGAAGTTGTTGCCCCGCCAATCAGCAGCGGAACGCGCAAACCTGCTTTTTGCATTGCGGCGGCTGTGTTGCACATTTCGTCTAACGAAGGAGTAATCAATCCGCTAAGTCCTACAAAATCAACATTTTCCTTTTGCGCCGTTTCAACAATTTTTTCAGCCGCGCACATCACGCCCAAATCCACAACTTCATAACTGTTGCAGCCGAGAACCACCGAAACAATGTTTTTTCCAATATCGTGAACATCGCCTTTGACAGTTGCTATCAGATATTTACCCGCTTTTGCGTTTTTGGTCGAAGCCTTCGATTTTTCAATAAAAGGTTGCAAAAAATCAACCGCGCGTTTCATTGTTCGCGCCGTTTTTACCACCTGCGGCAAAAACATTTTTCCTTCGCCAAAAAGTTTTCCAACTGTGTTCATTCCGTTCATAAGCGGTTTTTCTACAATTTCAATGGGCGAAGAATAAGTTTGCAACGCTTCGCTCAAATCCGTTTCCAAATAATCTGAAATTCCTTTAATCAAAGCATGTTCAATGCGTTTTTCAAGAGAAAGTTCGCGCCATTGCTCGTGTGTTGTTTGCTGTAACAATGCGGTATGTTCTGCCTTTGCTTGCTTATTTTTCAGTTTTTCGGCAAATTCAATTAATTCTTCCGTTGCATTTTTATTTTTATTAAAAATCACATTTTCAACACATTGCAACAGTTCTTTTGGAATTTCATCATAAATTTGCAACATTCCAGCATTGACAATCGCCATATCCATTCCTGCTGCTATTGCGTGATACAAAAACGCTGAGTGCATTGCCTCACGCACAGTGTTATTACCTCTAAATGAGAAACTTAAATTGCTCACGCCGCCGCTTGCTTTGGCAAAAGGCAAATTTTGTTTAATCCATTTTATTGCATTAATAAAATCAACTGCATAGTTGCCATGTTCGGCGATTCCTGTGCCAATAGCAAGAATATTCGGGTCAAAAATAATATCCTGCGGCGGAAAATTGATTTTTTCCGTCAATAATTTATACGCTCTTTGGCAAATTTCAATTTTTCTTTCAAAAGTATCCGCCTGCCCACGCTCGTCAAAAGCCATAACAACAACCGCTGCGCCAAAACGCCGAATCATTTTCGCTTTTTCCAAAAATGCTGTTTCGCCTTCTTTCAAACTGATAGAATTGACCACGCCTTTGCCTTGCAACTGCTTTAATCCAGATAAAATCACTTCCCATTTCGACGAATCAAGCATCACAGGAACGCGGGCAATTTCAGGTTCGGACGCGATAAGTTTCAGAAATTCAGTCATTTCGGCTTGAGCGTCAAGCAATCCGTCATCAAAATTAATGTCAAGTATTTGCGCTCCGTCTTCAACCTGCCTGCGTGCAATTTTCAACGCCTCATCATAGTTTTTTTTCTGAATAAGTTCCAAAAATTTTTTCGAGCCAGCAACATTGCATCTTTCGCCGATAAGTATAAAAGTGGGTTGTTTCATTTTTACTTTAAAAATTATTCTACCGTTACCGATTTTGCCAAATTACGCGGCTGATCTACATTACATTCTTTGGCTACGGCGATGTGATAAGCCATTAATTGTAAAGGAATTACAGCCAGAATTGGCATCAAACATTCTTCGGTTGCAGGAACTTCGATAACATAATCCGAAATATTTTTTACAATCGTATCACCCTTGGTAACAACAGAAATAATTCGTCCTTTTCGCGCTTTAATTTCCTGAATATTGCTTACTACTTTTTCGTAGGTCGCTGCATTTGTGGCAATTACAACCACAGGCATTTCCTGATTTATCAGCGCAATAGGTCCGTGCTTCATTTCGGCGGCGGGATAACCTTCGGCGTGAATATACGAAATTTCCTTCAATTTCAAAGCGCCTTCCATCGCCACAGGATAGTTGTATGCACGCCCAAGATAAATAAAATTCTGCGCATAAGTGAAAGTTCGCGCAAAATCTTTCAATTCATTGTTTATTTTCAGAATTTCCTTGATTTTTATGGGAATTAAATTTATTTCATTTATTAATTTAATATAAAAATCGTCAGAAATCGTTTCTTTTTCTTTTGCCAGCAAAAGCGCAAGCATTGTCAGAGCCAGCACCTGTGCCGAAAACGCTTTTGTTGAAGCAACGCCGATTTCTGGTCCAACGTGCGTATAACAACCTGAATGTGTGGCTCTTGGAATTGACGAGCCAACTACATTGCACACTCCAAAAATAAACGCGCCTTTGGATTTTGCCAATTCAACGGCGGCGAGCGTGTCGGCTGTTTCGCCTGACTGAGAAATTGCAATCACAATGTCATCTTTGTTAATCACAGGCTTGCGGTAGCGAAATTCCGACGAATATTCCACTTCCACAGGTACGCGGGCAAATTCCTCAAAGGCATATTTTCCAATCAGCCCCGCATGCCACGAAGTTCCGCAGGCGGTAATGATTATTCGCTTAGCATTCAGAAACTTATCTTTATTGTCAATAAAACCCGAAAGCGAAATATTGTTAGCATCAACATTTATTCGTCCGCGCATAGAATCGGCAAGCGTTTTTGGCTGCTCAAAAATTTCTTTCAGCATAAAATGCGGATAACCGCCTTTTTCGAGTTGGCTAAGCGACATTTCAATTTTTTTGATTTCAGGCGTTTTTTCCACATTAGAAATTGTAACAATTTTCATTTCGCCGTTTCTGTTGAGCGTAACTATCTCTTCATCACCAATATAAACAACTTTATCGGTATATTCAACGATTGGCGTGGCATCAGAGGCAAGAAAAAATTCGTCTTTACCAATTCCCACTACAAGGGGACTGCCTTTGCGGGCGGCAACAATCTGATTGTTATTTCCTTTTTCCAAAACGGCAATTGCATAAGCGCCAACAGCCTGACTCAAAGCAAGTTGTACCGCTTCTGCGAGGCAAACATTATTTGTTTTTTGCATAAAATCAATCAGTTGCACAAGCACTTCGGTGTCGGTTTCGCTGCGAAAAACATAACCTTCTTCAAGCAGCATTTCTTTAATAACCGCATAATTTTCAATAATTCCATTATGAATCAACGCCAGATTTTCTGTTTGTGAATAGTGCGGGTGCGCGTTTCGCTCGTTTGGCTCGCCGTGCGTAGCCCAGCGCGTATGCGCAATTCCGATTGTTCCTTCGGTATCCTGCTGTTCTACAAACCGTTGCAAATCAGCAACTTTACCCTTTTGTTTATATAAATTAAGTTCGCCGTTATGAATCAGAGCAATTCCTGCGCTGTCGTAACCGCGATATTCCAACCGCTGCAATCCTTTTATCAAAATCGGAAATGCCTGCCTATTGCCAATATAACCTACTATTCCACACATAAATTTTTATTTAACAATTACTATATTATTATTTGGCATAAGTCATTTTCTCTTTAAAACTTCTGCCATTTTTATTTTTTTATTTCAAAAAATCTCTTTTAGAATTTTGTTTTATAATTTTCAACGCTTCAATCAAATCTGTTCTGTTACAATATCCGCTAAAACGCATAAAACGGTCATTTTCTGCGCCAAAAACAATTCCGGGCATACCTGCAATTCCAAAATTATGCAAAAGATACAGAAAAAAATTCCACGAAGTTTCGCCTTTGGGAATTTTAAACCAAACATAAGGCGAGTTTTTTCCTCCAAAAACGCGACATCCGATAGAATTTAGTTCCTCACGTATCAACTCGGCATTAATCATATAATAATTAACAAGTTCCGAAATTTCTGCCTTGCTTTTTCGAGTAAAAAGCGCTTCAGCTCCACGCTGCGAAATATACGAAACTCCGTTTGTATAATTTTGCACCAATTTTTTCCATAATCTATTGACAGGCACTGCTTTACCTGCAACTGTATATGCCTGCAAATCGGTCGGCACAATGGTAAAACCGCAACGCACGCCTGCAAAACCTGCGTTTTTTGAAAAACTGCGAACTTCAATTGCTACTTTTTTCGCTCCTTTTATTTCGTAAATACTGCGCGGAACATTTTCATCTTTAATAAATGCTTGAAAAGAAGCATCATATATAATCAAACTTGTATTTTCAAGCGCATAATCAACCCAGCGTTTCAATTCACAACGGTTAATCACTGTCCCTGTTACATTATTTGGATTTGAAAGAAAAATAACATCAACTCGTTCTACTGGCAGTTGAGGCAAGAAATTTGTCGTTTCATCGCATTTGAGATAAACAAGATTTCCCCATTTCCCATTCTTGAGTTTGCCCGCGCGTCCGCTCAAAACAGTTGTATTTTCGTAAGCAGGGTCAATCGTATCGGCAATGGCAACTATGCTGTCTCCACTGACAACGTTTGTAATATTTGCCAAATCGGTTGTTGAACCACTGTTGATAAACACACTTTCTTTTTCAAACGCCAAACTGTAATTAACTCTATATTCTTTTAAAATTTTATATATCAAAAAATCGTATCCCTGAACAGGAGCATAGCCGTAAAAATTATTTTCATTAGCCAAATCATCAACAGCACGATGCATTGCCGCAATTGCATCTTGCGGCAAAGGCAACGATGGACTTACAGCCTCTAATCGATAAATCTTCCTGTTCGGATAAAGAATTTTGTAAGCATTTACTCGCTTTTCAATATCTTCAACATAATGAGAATCAGACGATTTTATATAATTTTCGTTAACAAGAACCATTTATTAATAAAAGATATAAGGTTAAAAAAATTACAAATTATCTCTTAATTTTCTCTACGTTTGTTTTTATAATAATTTCAAATTAAAAAATTGTTATAAACCAAATCCTGTAATTTTTTAGTGCGCAAAATTACTATTTTTTTATAAAATAAAAAAATAACCTATATTTTTTATTTATAACAAAAACATAAGTTATTAAAAATGAGGTACTTGGCGGAATCGAACCGCCGTAGACGGTTTTGCAGACCGGTGCCTAACCACTTGGCTAAAGTACCAAATATTTTGGGCTGCAAAGGTAAATAAAAATTTTCATACAGCAAAAAAAATTTTCCCAAACAATAATTTTTTGTACTTTTGTAAAAAAAATTTAATATAAAATATGAGAACAATACCACCTTCCGAATTACCGATAAATGCCGATGGCTCAGCGTTTCATTTGCACATAAAGCCCGAACAGTTGGCTCAAACAGTCGTACTCGTAGGCGACCCTGAACGCGTTACTTTGGTTGCGAAAAATTTTGACGCAATTGAATGTGAAGTGCAAAGTCGTGAATTTCATACAATTACAGGAACTTACAAAGGCAAACGAATTTCCTGCATTTCACACGGCATAGGAACAGATAATATCGACATCGTTGTTACCGAACTTGATGCACTTGCAAATATTGATTTTGCAACGCGCACGGTTAAAGAAAAACACACTTCGCTTACGCTGGTCAGAATTGGAACTTCGGGCGGTTTGCAGGAATTTTGCCCTGTCGGCAGTTTTGTGGTTTCACAATATTCGATGGGCTTCGACGGCTTGTTGAATTATTATCAAACGCCTGACGGTTTGCTCGAGATGGACATTGAAAATGCGTTTAAACGCCACACCAATTGGTCGCCGCGCCTTGCTGCACCTTATGTAGTGCGTGCTGACGAAGAACTTATTGAGCGTATTGGTTTTGATATGATAAAAGGAATTACAATTTCTGCACCCGGATTTTATGGTCCGCAGGGACGGTTTGTACGCATTCCTCTCGCTTTCCCCGAACTTAACGGAAAAATTGAAAGTTTTGATTTCAACGGACACAAAATTACCAATTTTGAAATGGAAAGTTCTGCACTCGCGGGGCTTGGCAAAACGCTTGGACACAAAGCAATGACCGTTTGCGCGATTATTGCAGGGCGCGTTTCGCACACAATGAACACAAGCTACAAAGGCACAATAGAAACACTGATAGAAAAGGTTTTAGAAAGGATTTGATTTTTTATTTATTATTTTTAAAATAAAAAATTCTTACAGATATTCCATTTTTTAAGAATAAGAAATGGAATATCTGTAAAATATTTAACCAGTATGGCAAAATCTGTAGTTGAAAAACGTTAAGATTAAGATT